>CAYFHL010000027.1:0-13975 GCA_964342955.1 uncultured bacterium | reverse complement strand
ACTAAATCTTTTGATTTTGAAGGATCAATGATAAAAAATGTTGAAAGATTTTTTAGATCATTTGGTGCCATTCAAAAGCAATATTTTCAATTACAAAAAACAAATTCAAAATCATTAAAAATTTTGAAAAAAATCAAATCATTCACTAATGATAAAAGTTAGTATTTCAAATAAGAATTTTTTAGAGAAAGAATATATTTGTAAAACATTATTATACGAATATTTAGGCCAAAAAATTGAAATATTGAAAGATGATATTATTGATTATAAAATACAATTAGAAAATGGAGGCGAATTAATTATTGAAGATCATTTTTTCTCAAACTTTGAAAATGATAATCAGTATTTGAATAAAAATAATTTACCTGAAACAATTGAATTTTGTACTAATGAATATATTGTTGAAGATAATTTGCCGATAATTTTTGGTAAATCAAATATTCAAACTTCAAAAAAAAAAATAATATGTTCAATTGATATTTTTTCATCATCTTATTTCATGCTATCAAGATGGGAAGAATATATAGATGAGTCTAAAGATTTGCATAATAGATCTTTAGGAATAAATTCGATAGCATATAAAAATAATTTTTTAGATAGGCCGGTAGTTAATGAATACGCTGAAATGCTATATCTCATGTTAAAAAAATTAGATAGAACAATTCAAAGGAAAACAAATAAATATCAATTTCTTTTAACTCATGATGTTGATATATTAAAAAAATGGAAAAATAATATATCTTTTACAAAATCTTTGCTTGGTGACTTATTTAAAAGGAAGGATTTATTAAAAGCAAAAAAAAATATATTGGAATATTCTAATATAAAATTGGGTATAAAAAATGATGAAATGAATTCATTTAGCTATTTAATGGATCTCTCAGAAAAACATGGAATAAAGTCACATTTTTTCTTTATGTCTGGAGGTAAGACTAAATATGAAAATTTTTATAATATTAAATCAGAAGAAGTAGGCATATTAATTAAAAATATTATTAATCGAGGCCATAAAATAGGGTTCCATCCAAGCTATAACACATATAATAATGAACAGCTTTGGAAGGAGGAATTAGATTTATTAGAGAATGTATCTTCAGAATCAATAAAATATGGGCGACAACATTATCTAAACTTTAGTATACCTGATACATGGCAAATTTGGGATAATAATCATATGAATTGGGATAATAGTTTAGGCTATCCAGATAAAGCAGGATTTAGATGTGGGACTTGCTATAAATTTAAGCCATTTAATATTGTTAGCAGAAAAACACTTGAATTATTTGAGATTCCTTTACTATGCATGGATGTTACTTTTACTAAATATTATAATTATGATCCACCACAGATGTTAAAAAAAGTTCACGAAATAATTATAAAAACAAAAAATTATGATGGAATATTTAGTTTGCTTTGGCATAATTCAAGTTTATACCCCACTGAATGGATCCCATATAGTAAAGTATATAATCAAATATTAAGAATTGCTTCATCAAAATAGTTATGAAAATAATCTATTTAGCACCTGAAAACTTTTCACTAATAAAAACATTGCCTTTAACGAGCGCACCAAGAGTAAGAACGTTTAACATTTATAAATCTTTACAAAAGTATTCAGAAATATATTGTATTTGTGGTGATTATTTAGAGCGTAAAAAATCTTATAGTTATTTTTATAGAAACTTAAATATTGAAGATTTTAATGGAATATATATTGAATCATGTAATTGGCCATTAAAAAATCAAGATTATAGGTTTATTAAATTATGTAGCAATAATATACCAACTACTATATTTTATCGGGATATATATTGGAAATATTTTGATTTCATTAAGCCATTAACATTAATCAAAATATTAAATAATATTAGATTTAGAGTTGATTGGTTTATTTTAAAAAAATATTGTAATTTGTTTTTTGTACCGACTCAATCATTTGCAAAAAAAGCTAAAATTAATAATTTTGTTTTACTCCCTCCTGGAGGATGCACTAAAAAAAACAAATTAAGTACTGATCAGATAAATCTTATTTATTCAGGCAACATAAAAAAAGGTGTTTCCATTTTATATGAGATGATGAAAATTTTAGATAAAAGAATGCTAAATCTTAAATTACATATTTTTACAACTGATAAAGTTGAAAAAAAACATAAAAATATAATCGTTCATAAAGAAGGATTTTATAATAAAATCAATTATATTAAATTTAAATCTATTGGTTTAATTCCATTAGAAGAAAATGAATATTATAGTTTATCATTTCCACTAAAATTTATGGATTATTTAAGTTTAGGTATGCCTGTAATATCAACTAATCTAAAAGAATTAAATAAAATTATTTTGACAAATGAATTAGGCTTTTGTGTAGATCATACTGCTTTATCATTAGCAGATGCTATAAGCAAGTTAATTAAAAACAGAAACCAGTTTCAACTATTCTCAGATAATGCCCTTAATTATGTTAAAAATGGTAATACATGGGATGATCGAGCTAAAACTATTATAAATAAATTAAAATCGATACAAATTGCAATATCAAAATAAAATTAATTACAGAACTATTTCTATTTGGATAGCATTGTTTATGCTAGTCACAATATATTTTAGTTTCTCAAACAATTTAGTATTTGCTCTTTTATTATATTTTTCTATTATCACTTTAATGATCTTATTTATTAGTGAATTTGTTATCAAAATAGAATTATTTTTATTGTTTATCATTGGTGTTATCATATTATTTCCACCTATTAAAATATCTTCTGGATTGCCTATTATTAGAATTGAAGAGTTTATTATGTATGGTATTTTTCCCCTACTTTGGTTCAATTTTAGAATGAATAAGGTTTCAGTAAATCTAAATGCGGTTTTTTCAATCATGATATTTACTATTGCTTTATCAACCTGGCATGCAAATACCTTCTTAGATTATAGATTTACTTTGAGAGATTTATTTGAAATAATTAAAATTTTGAAAATTTGGTTAGTAATTTTTATAATTAGTAAGACTAAAATAGAAGACAGGGTTTTACTTAAGATTCCTGTTTGGATATTATATTATTTATTTATTTCAGCAATAATTGGAATATTGCAGACTGAGAATTTTTTAAGTATAAATAATTACTTAACACCATTATATTCTCCAGAGCATCATGCTGATTATGCTACTCATCGAATTTTAGGAACATCAAGTAATCCTAATGATTTTGGTTTACTATTAAACTTAGGTATTATTTTATCGTTGATTTATTGGATACATAATAAAAAAGGTACAAAATTGTGGATGTTGCCTTTGATTTTTACTATGTTAGTCACTTTATTATTAACAGGATCAAGAACAAGTGTAGCTGCATTAATTATAGTTTATACGTCATTATTATTTTATCATCTTTTTAACCCATTGCCGAGGTTTTCAAAGATACAAATATTGATTATTTTGATCATAACTATTGTAATTGGTTTAATTGTAGGAACATATATTGCAATTGATTCAATTCAAAGACTTGTTTCAGGAATAAATATAGCAGAAGACAAATCTTTTTTAATGAGATTATCTAGATGGCAAATAGGCTGGTTAAAATTTAAACAATCTCCAATTTTTGGATGGGGTCCTGCAAAAGAATTTCAAAGCACAGTAGTTGATAGTGAATATTTATTAACTTTAAGAAGGTATGGAATTGTTGGAATATTCCCTTATTTGGCATTTTTTATTGTACCAATTATTCATATAAAAAAATATTCAAAAAATATAATTACAAATAGATGGTTTTATAATTCTATGATTAGTCTATCATTTATTCTATTAATTACTAATATTACAAGTATAACAATTAATAATGAACAGATAATGGATTTATGGGCAATATTATTAGGTATTACTTACTCTTTAATTAATAAAAGAAAAAATGAAAATATTAATTATAAGCCATCTTTATCCTAATAATATTAATTCACATCATGGAATATTTGTTGAAAATCAAGCTGAGTACTTATACAGCAAAGG
The DNA here is from genome assembly GCA_964342955.1 of uncultured bacterium. Classification (GTDB taxonomy): domain Bacteria; phylum Fidelibacterota; class Marinisomatia; order SCGC-AAA003-L08; family D37C17; genus CAYFHL01. Next base: position 9,975 of record CAYFHL010000027.1, on the reverse strand, counting down.
TCATGATATAATTGTAATTAATCCAATTCCTAAATATCTACCCGGAGTTTCTTTAATAAAACATCAATGGAAAGAGAGAAAAAGAATTTTAAATGTAGAAATAAGGATGGGAATAAAAATTTATAGACCTAGATATTTTAGTTTTTCTAATTTCACACAAAAATTAAATTATAATAACTTTACAAGAAGTGTTGAAAAATTACTAAAAACAATAGATTTCAAGCCTAATATAATTAATGCACATTTTAGCTCAAAAGGAGGTGTCGCAGCCCTATACTTATGTAGAAAATACCAATATCCATATATTCTAACAGAGCATGCATCGTTTGTAGAAAAATTTATACAATCTAATTTAGAACTATCATTAAAAATATATTCTCAAGCAAAACATATTATTACAGTTAGCAATGCATTAAAAAAATCAATACTATTTTATTATCCCGATTTATCAATTGATGCAATACCTAATTTAATTAAACCTAATTATGAAAATAGAGATAATAATAAAAAATCAGATTCATTTAATTTTTTAAATGTTTCTTCAATGGATGACAAAAAAATCAAAGGTTTGGATATTTTACTAGATGCCATAACATTATTAAAAAATAAAAATTTTCATCTAACCATAGTTGGAGATGGAAAATATAAAAAGTATTATAGAAATTATGTTGATAGATTAAATATAAATAAAAGAGTAAGTTTTATTTCAAAATTAGAACATAAAAAGGCAATGTTATTAATTGAAAGTAGTGATTGCCTTATAATATCTAGTCGCAAGGAAACTTTTTCAATGGTTGGATTAGAAGCTATATCTAAAGGAACACCAGTTATTTCAACAAAATGTGGAGGGCCAGAGGATTATATAGTAGACAATATAGGGATTTTAGTTGAAAATCAAAATGCAAATAAACTTGCGATTGCAATGTCAGAGATAATTAAAAATTATAAAAATTTTAACCCCACAAAAATAAAAAAATATTATAAACAAAAATTTTCACAAGATATTGTAGGAGAAAAAATTAGTAAAATATTTGAAAAATATTATAATGAGAAATAAAATATTTGTTTTTACATCTGCTCACCGCTGGAATGATACTCGTATTTTTAAAAAACAATTATTTTCATTATCAGCAAAATATAAAGTAGAATATCATGCGCCAGCTAGTTTTAGACATAAAGAAATAAATGGAATACATATTTTTGGACTACCTAACTGGAAATCAAAATTTTTTAGAATATATCTAAACCTAATTATTTTCTATAGATTAATAAAGTCTAATTCAGATATTTATCATTTTCATGATCCTGAATTAATATTTTTAGGTATATATTTAAAAAAAATAAAAAAGAGAGTAGTTATTTATGATATACATGAAGATTATTCATTAGTTCCATATACAAGATCTTGGATACCTAAAATTTTAAAGAATATTTTATCTCAAGCAATCAATTATTTAGAATTAAATATTTCAAAAAAATTTGATTTGTTGATATGTGCAACACCTCATATAAAAAATAGATTTAATAATAAATCTATAGTAGTTCAAAACTTTCCTAAAGTGGATAAATGGGGAAAGATTGAAAATAAAATTGAAAATAAGCAAATATTATATTATGGTGATATAACATCTGCTAGAGGAATAAATGAGATTATTAATGCAGTGGATATTGTAAATAATAAAATTAAAGTAAAACTAATTCTTATCGGTAAAATTTCTGAAAAAAAATTAAATAAAAATATTAGCTTAGGTATTAAAAATGGATATGTTGAATATCATCAATGGATGGACCAATGTGATTTACAAAAAATTGCAAAAAAATGTAATATTGGATTGTCAATATTAAAACCTGTTCCAGCATATATTGATTCTTATCCTGTTAAAGTGTTTGAGTATATGGCTATGGGGTTGCCTATTTTAGCATCTAATTTTACTTTATGGAGGCAGATAATAGAAGAAGAAGGATGTGGTAAGGTATGTAATCCTATTGATATAAATGATATTTCTAGAAAAATTATATATATGTTTAGCAACATAGATGAATTAGGTGAAATGGGGAAAAAGGGTTTAGATTTAGTAAAAATAAAATATAATTGGATCAATGAAGAGAAAAAGCTATTAGAAAGTTACTTTAAATTATGTAATCATGAATAATGAGTTAGTATCTATAATAACCCCTCTTTATAATTCAGAACAATTTATAAAAGATACCATAGAATCTGTTATTAATCAGACTTACAAAAATTGGGAAATGATAATTGTTGATGATGCTTCTTCTGATAAGAGTGTTACCATTGTAGAAAAGATAAATAATAATAAAATTATTTTAATAAAAAATGAAATAAATATTGGACCTGCTCTAACAAGAAACAAAGCAATAGAAAGGTCATCTGGTAGATATATTGCTTTTTTAGATAGTGATGACTTATGGCATCCTGATAAATTAGCTAAACAACTGAAATTTATGAATGACAATAATTATAGTTTCTCATTTTCAGCATATGAAAAGATTGATGATTTAGGCTATAAAATGGGATCATATTACCCTGATAAAATAAAAATAAATTATCAAGATTTATTAAAAACTAATTACATAGGGTGTTTAACGTCAATTATTGATTTAAAATTACTTGGTAAAAAATATTTTATGCCCAATATAGAGAAAAGGCAGGATCAAGCACTTTGGTTACTCATCTTAAAAGATAAAGTTAGTGCATATTGTTTAAATGAATTGCTTGCTAAATATAGAGTTAGAAAAGGTTCTATTTCTAAAAATAAGCTTAGCAACATTAAGTTTCAGTGGAAGCTTTATAGAAAAATAGAAAGAATAAATATTTTTTGGAGTATCTATTATATGATATTTTATACATATCATGGTTTAAAGAAAAATAGCACTAGAAAATAAATTGAAACTAAGAGAAATAAAACAGCATCACATACCTGCTTTAATTACAATCGTTTTATTAATAATGGCTGATATTTTAGCATTTTTCCTATCATATTATTTAGTAATTAATGTGATTGATATAAAGCTCAATATGAAATATCCTATTAGAGTATTGTTATTAATAATTTTGCTTATGCAAATAGGGCAAAGATATAATCCGGTAGCTACAGTTTCCCGTTCGAAAGATATAAAAACCATTCTGCAAATTGTTTATTCAGTAGGCATTGGATATATCATAATTAAAATACTAAACAAATCAATTACAATTGATCAGGCACAAACTGAATTGGTATTTTTACATTTATTTTTGTTATTAGATACTTTAGTTAGATTATTTATAAGATCTATGCAGAAGTTTTTCCTATATAAAGGATTTGGCCATAGAAAGACAATCATTATTGGCTCAAAAACAGAGGCACTACATATAGCAACTGAATTAGCTCAAAAACCAAGTTTAGGGTATAAATTAGATGGATATTTTTCATCTCTTGAATCAAAGAGTATGAATGCTTTCTGTAAATATAGAGGTGAAATAATAGATTTAAGGAGTTATGTAAATAATAATAATATAAAAGAAACAATTATAGCTTTAAATAACCATAAACAATCAATTTTATTAAAAATAATTAGTCAATTAAGTCTAACATCTACTACAATTAAAATCATTCCTGATGTTTATGAAGCTGTTACCGGCCAAGCAAGAGTAAATGTATTAACTGGAATTCCACTGCTTGATATAAACCCAGACATAATGACAGAATTGCAAACTTTAGTAAAACGTATTATGGATATTATTATATCTGTGTTTGGTCTAATAGTGCTGATTCCATTTAATATTTTTGTTGCAATACTAATTAAAATATCATCTACAGGTAAAATTATCTATAAGCAAGAAAGGATGGGGAAAGAAAGAAGATTATTTGTTTTATATAAGTTTAGAACTATGTATGAAAATTCAGAAAAAGATAGTGGGCCAGTATGGGCAAGTGAAAACGATCCTAGAATACTACCTATAGGTAAAATATTAAGGAAGTTTAGATTAGATGAAATTCCTCAATTATTAAATGTTTTGAAAGGAGAAATGAGTATTGTAGGTCCTCGACCTGAAAGAGTTCATTTTATAACAGAATTAGAAAAAAAGATACCTTATTATAACCATAGATTAAGAGTAAAGCCAGGTATTACTGGTTGGGCTCAAGTCGTTGGAAGTTATGATAAATCAGTAGATGATGTTATTAACAAATTAAAGTTAGATTTTTATTATATTGAAAATATGTCTCTAATGCTTGATATAAAAATCATCATTTTAACAGCATGGACTATTGTTAGAGGAAAAGGATTATAAAATTATAAGGAAATTAAATGTTATCAATTAAATATATTAGAGAAAATACAGAAAAGGTTTTAGAAACACTTACAAATAAGAAAATAGATTTAGATATAAATAAACTTTTACAATTTGATGCAAAAAAATTAAATCTAATAAAGGAAATTGAAGCTTTAAGAAATAAGCGAAATGTTGTAACTAAATTAATTTCTGAACAAAAGAAAGCTGGTAAAAATTCTAGAGAGCACATTATAGAAATGAGGAATGTATCGAGTCAAATAAAACAATTTGAACAAGAAATGCATATAATTGATGAAAAGATAAATGAGTATATATATTATATACCAAACATTATTCACGAATCGGTACCAATTGGAAATAGTGAAGATGACAATTTATTAGTTAAAGAGTGGGGTTCAAAGCCAGAATTTAAATTTACTGAAAAAAATCATTTAGAGATTGTAGATAAATTAAGTTTAATTGATTTTTCAAGAGCAAGTAAAATATCGGGTTCGGGATTTCCTTTATACACTGATTTAGGTGCAAAATTAGAAAGATCATTGATTAATTTTATGATAGATCATCATACACAAGAAAATGATTATAAAGAGATATTTCCACCATTTCTTGCCAATACTGATACAATGCAAAATACAGGCCAACTTCCTAAATTTGAAGAAGATATGTATAAAATAGATACAGATAAATTATACTGTATACCAACAGCGGAAGTACCTGTAACGAATATACATAAGGGTGAAGTTCTATTAGCAAATGATTTGCCAATAAAGTATGCAGCTTATAGTGCATGTTTTCGTAGAGAAGCTGGTAGCTATGGCAAAGAAACTAAAGGGCTTTTGAGATTACATCAATTTAATAAAGTAGAATTGGTAAAATTTGTAAATGAACAAGAATCTTATAATGAATTAGAAAATTTATTAAATGATGCTGAGTCCGTATTGCAAAAATTAGGTTTACACTATAGAATCATATCTTTGTGTTCTGGTGATTTATCATTTTCTGCAGCCAAGTGCTATGATATTGAAGTATGGTCTCCAGGTGAAAAAAAATATTTAGAAGTTTCAAGTTGTAGTAATTTTGAAAATTTTCAATCAAGAAGAGGTAATATCAGATATAGAGACGAAAAGGATAAAAATATGCGTTTTGTGCATACTCTAAATGGATCTGGTTTGGCTACTCCTAGGCTAATGGTTGCTTTATTAGAAACCTATCAAAATCATGATGGCACTGTAAATATACCAGATGTTCTACAGCCATATATGAATAAAAAAATTATATCTTGATTATGTACATTTTATTTTTCTACATAAACCTTGTTATTTCAACAGTAATTTTAGGAATATTTGTTGTAATAATTGGTATTTTTAATCCAAGAAGTTATTATTTAAGATATATAAAACAATTTTGGGGCAAATGGTTGTTCTGGTCTACAGGTTTAAATTATGAAATTGAAGGTATTGAAAACCTTGATTTAAGTAAAAAATATATTTTTATAAGTAATCATGAGAGTGCATTAGAAATCATTTTACAATTATCTGTTCTTCCATATAATATTGTATTTTTAGCAAAAAAAGAATTATTTTCAATACCGTTTTTTGGATGGTTAATGTATTTATCTGGTATGATTTCTGTTGATAGAACTAATAAAGATAAGGCAATAAAATCTATAAATAAATCTATTGATATACTTAAGAATAACAATATATCTATTTTATTATATCCCGAAGGTAGTAGAACTACAAATGGAGAACTTAAAGAATTTAAAAAAGGAGGCTTTATTCTAGCTATAGAATCAAACATATCTATAGTGCCGCTAACAATTCTTAATGCATATAATTTATTACCCAGTAAATCATTGATTTTTAAAAAAGGAACAATTAAAATGATAATAGACCAACCAATTGAAATGAATAAATATACGATTGATGATAAAATTGAGTTAATAGGTCATTGTAGGAATGTTATAAAAAATAATAAAGATAACTACTATGCAAAACAATAATAAAACGATGTTTTCTATATCATATTATATCCTTATATCATTTTCTTTTATTTTTAACCAGACAATTATAGATACATTAGGTTTAATGGGTAATAAAAAAACGTTTATAAATTCAGATAAAGTAGATACTAATCAAGTAGTTAATATTATTATTGATTCAAATGATTCATTAGCTTTTATAGATGAGCGTGATATTTTTGAAGATCAAATGTCAGAAGCTAAGATGATTTATGCAGAGGCGATTATCTCTGATAGAACAGGAGATACTCTTGAAGCAACGTATCAATTTGACCTTCTTTTTGAATCTCTAGATAATTTGAATGCTGCTAAAGATATTGATGAATTCCAAAATATAGAGTTCAATAAACTTTTATCAGCAACAATAGATTACTATGAGAATGAAGCAATTACAATTGATAAAGTAGAAACAGGCTTATCAGTAGCAATGTTTAGGGATAAGCTTGATAAATATATTTATAGCCAAAAATTAGATGAGTTAGAATATGTTGAAGAAACAATAGAGCTAATTGATGGACATATACCAATTACGTATAATCAAAAAGTAGCGAGTATTATTAAATTCTTTCAAAATGATGGTCGTAAAAGTATTCAGAAATGGTTAAATAGAGTTAATAGATATAAGACAATAATTTTACCAATTTTAGATCAAGAAGAAGTTCCACCGGAGTTATTTTATTTAGCAATGATTGAGAGTGGTTTGAATCCAAAAGCATATTCATACGCTCATGCATCAGGTGTATGGCAGTTTATCCCTTCAACAGGTAAAATTTATGGTTTAAATAAAAGCTGGTGGGTAGATGAAAGAAGAGATTTTGAAAAATCTACTAGAGCAGCTGCAAAATATCTAAAATCATTATATAAAAGATTTGATGATTGGTATTTAGCATTTGCAGCTTATAATTGTGGTCCATTGAGAGTTGATAAAGAAATCAGAAGATCTGGAACACGAGATTATTGGAAACTAAATAGACTGCCAAGGCAAACAAGAAATTATGTCCCTAATATTATGGCAGCTATATTTATAGCTAATGATCCCAATAAATATGGGTTTACAGTGCAGGATGAAAGCTTACTGAACTGGAAAACTGTTGAAATTGATAAATCAGTTTCATTTGAAGTGATTAGTGAGTGTTCTGGAATAGATCCATCTGAATTACAAATATATAATCCTGAAATTAAGCAAGGCATGATACCTCCATTAAAAGAAGGTGAAAAATATTCATTTCGTTTGCCAATAAATGCTAAAGCAGATTTTATGGATTTATTAGGTAAAATAAGAATTGAAAAAGTTGAAGATATTGTTTTTCTGGATCATAGGGTGAAAAAAGGCGAAAGTTTATGGCTAATTGCTAGAAAATATGATGCTAGGATACAAGATATTGTTCAAATCAATAAAATTCAGAATAAAAGTTATATTAAGCCAGGTCAAATGTTAAAAATACCAAGCGATGGATATGTTCATTATAGAAAAACAACACAAAAGAAGACATCGCAATCTATATTCTATACGGTAAGGTATGGTGATACTCTTAGTGGCATAGCTTTAAAGTATCGTACATCTGTTAAAAAAATTAAAACCTGGAATGGACTACGTAATGATAAGATATACAAAGGACAAAAATTAAAAATTTTGATAAAAAGGTAATATTAAATGAAAAGAAAATCAAAAATAATTTTAGCTGTTTTAGTCATTCTAATTATTTTTTCAGTTATTCCATGGCAAGATGTTTTTAATCCAAAATTAAAAATTGGAATTGTAGAAATCAATGAGCCTATTTTGAAATCTCAGAGTATTATAAAGAAATTAGACTATTTTATAAAAGATCCATCAATAAAAGGTATAATTCTTCGTTTAGAAACTCCTGGTGGTGGTGTAGCAGCAAGTCAAGAAATATATGAAAAAGTCAAGAATATATCTGAGTCCAGATCTATACCAATAATTGCTTCTATGGGGGATGTTGCCGCATCTGGAGGTTATTATATTGCAATAGGAGCAGATACAATTTTAGCTAATTTAGGTACCACGACGGGCTCTATTGGAGTAATTATGGGTTATCCTGTAGTTTCAAATTTACTAAAAGATTTGGGTGTTGAATATGAGTCAATAACAAGTGGAAAATATAAGGATTCTGGCTCTATATTTAGAGAACCATCTATGGAAGATAAAGAATACTTTAAAGATTTAATTACTAATCTTCATAATCAATTCGTTCGTACTGTTTCTTATGAACGTAAACTAGCAATTGAAGATGTAAAAAAGTTAGCTAATGGCAAAGTATATTCTGGAGAGCAGGCATATAAATTGGGATTAATTGATATGATAGGTACATTTGAAGATGCAATTAAATTAATAAGAAATGTTGCAAAAAGTGAATTAGAGCCAGAAATTATCTATCCACCGTTAGAAGATCAAACTATTTTTGATTTTTTATTTGGCCAAATATCACAAAAAACAAATTTTTTTAATTTGAATAGCTACCCAAAACCTCAATTTAAGTTATATTATGGCGGTAGATAAATGACAAAATCAGATATAATAAATGAAGTAGCTAAGGGGACAGGTCTTACAAAAGTAGAGACTGAGGCTGTATTGGAAGGAATTATTCATAGTATATCAGAATCCTTAAAGAGAGGAGAAAGAATAGATATCAGGGGATTTGGTAGTTTCTTTGTAAAAGAACGATCAGCTAGAGATGCTCGAAATCCTGCAACTAGTGAAATAATTAAATTAAGCAAGAGGTATGTCCCAATATTTAAAGTATCAAAACTATTAAAAGAATCAGTTAATCAATCTATTTTAGAAAAATAAATTAGGAGAGATATATGCCCTGTGGTAAAAAGCGTAAACGAAAAAAAATGAATACTCATAAACGCAAAAAGCGATTACGTGCTAATAGACATAAAAAGAAGAAATAGCATCATACCTAAACAATTATTTAGTTTGATTACTATTGTGCCGTTAATTTAATTTTTAATTAACGGCATTTTTATTCAATGATAAACTCTAATAAAACAATTCTTTCAATATCTCAAATTAATAATCAAGTTAAATATTCCTTAGAGAATAATTATAATGATATATGGATTAAAGGTGAGATTTCCTCATGTAAAAAATATCCATCAGGTCATGTTTATCTAACATTAAAAGATGACCTTAGTGAAATATCTGGAGTTCTTTTCTATAAATATGCTTCTCAAATAACTTTTGAATTTCAAATAGGTATGAAAGTTATAATTCAGGGTAATTTATCTCTATATGTTCCTAGAGGGCAGTATCAATTACAAATTTTTAATATGTATCCATCAGGTCAAGGCGAACTGTGGTTAGCTTTTGAAAAGCTTAAAAATAAACTAAAAAGCGAAGGTTTATTTGATCAAAAAAATAAATTAATAATACCAAAGTATCCTCAGACTATTGGTATTGTTACAAGTACTGAAGGTGCAGTTTTGCAAGATATGATTCATGTCCTTAATAGAAGAGCTCCAAACGTAAAGATTATTATAAGCCCAGCTTCAGTTCAAGGGCAAAATGCTCCTAAAGAGATTGCATATGCCATAAATCAATTGAATGAATATAATAAAGTAGATTTAATTATTGTAGGCAGAGGTGGTGGTTCAATTGAAGATTTATGGGCATTTAATGATGAGGTAGTGGCTA
>CAYFHL010000026.1:278-14044 GCA_964342955.1 uncultured bacterium | reverse complement strand
TTCTAGATGAAGTTTTACAATTTTTTCCTAAAAATAAAATTCTTAATATTGAAATCAAACAATCATCTATTTGGAATACAGGTATTGAAAAAAAAATTTTAGATAGATTAAATAATTACAACTTAAATGATAATGTTATTATATCAAGCTTTAACCCAATTGTAATTAATAGAGTTAAAAGAATAAATCCAAATATATTCACAGCTTTTTTATGGTCTCTTGAAACTCCAATATTACCCTTTAATAATTTAATATGGATATTACTAGCTAAACCTGATGGATTTAATCCAGATATTAAATATATTAATAAAAATATTCTTAAATGGGTTAAATTAAAAAAAATGAAAATAATTAGTTTTACTATAAACAATCCTTCTGATTTGCAAAAAGCAATAAACTTAGACATCGATGGTATAATAACTGATGATCCAAATATAAATTAAATTATATGATTGAATATCCTCAAATTAAATATTTAGAGCCTAAATACATTAAAAAAATAATTTCTTCACTATTAATAGAAGATTCTCCTAAGGGTGATATAACTACTAATTTGATAGTCCCAAAAAAGAAAATAATTAAATCTGAAATGATTGCATGTGAAAATTTAGTTTTTGTTGGCGAAAATATTATACCATATTTTTTTGAAGAAAATTGCAATATAAATATTCTATCAGTTGATGGCGACATAATAAATAATGGAGATACTTTTGTTACAATAAAAGGATCTGCAAATGAGATTCTTTTAAAAGAAAGAGTTATGTTGAACTTAATTCAACGTTTATGTGGTATTGCTACACTTACAAAGAAATTTTCTGAAATAGCTAAACCATTTAATATAAAAATTCTAGATACTAGAAAAACTACCCCCGGTTTAAGATTATTTGAAAAATATGCTGTCAAAATTGGTGGTGGATATAATCATAGATTAAACTTATCTGAAGGTATTTTAATAAAAGATAATCATATTGCTGTTGCTGGATCGGTTACCAATGCTATAACTTTCATTAAAAAGAATAAACCTTTATTTTTAATTCAACTAGAAGTTGATTCGCTTGACCAAATTACTGAAGCTCTAGAAATTGGTGTTGATGGTTTTTTACTTGATAACATGTCACCGCAATTAATTAATCAAGCTATAAAAATAATTAAACAATATAAAGAAGATATTTTTATTGAAGTTTCCGGTGGAATTAATTTAAATAATATACAGAGCTATGCAAATAATGGAATAGATGCTATTTCAATTGGAGCACTTACCCATAGTGCAAAAAGCTCTGATATTTCATTAAAATTTCACTATTAACTATTTTCATATCAAAAAATTAATTATTTTTTTAATTCATAGTTAAAGTTATCTATCAATCTAATTTGTTTATAATAAATAGCTATGCTAATTAATACATTGCTCTCAATATTGTTTTCTATTTCTTTTAGTGTTAAGTCATCTGCAATTGAAATATAATCAATTGTTATTTTAGAGTTTGTTAATAATGTTTCATTAATAATTTTTTTTATTATTTTAGAATTTCTCTCTCCATTTTTTAATAATTTTCTACTTGCATACAATGCATTATATATTATTCCTAATTCTGATTTTTCTTTCTCATTAAAATATTTGTTTCTAGAACTCATTGCTAAGCCATTCTTTTCCCTTACTGTTGAACAACTAATAATTTTAATTGGATAATTAAAATCTAATACAAATTTCTTAATTACCCTTAACTGCTGTGCATCTTTATTACCAAAAAATGCATAATCAGGTCTTACAATATTAAACAACTTTGCAATAACTGTTAATACCCCTGAGAAAAACTCTGGTCTACTTTTGCCTTCTAAAATTTTTGAAATTTTATTTTCAATAATCTCAGAACTAAAATTTTTTGGATATATTTCAGAATTTTTAGGATTGAATAAAATATCAACTTCAAGTTCTTTTAATTTTTTAATATCTGATTTCAAATTAACAGGATAATTTTCTAGATCTTCTCCCTTTGAAAATTGTTTTGGATTTAGAAAAATGCTAACGATAGTTATATCGCAATATTTTTTTGAAGAGTTTACTAGAGATAGATGTCCTTTATGAATAGCCCCCATCGTGGGAACAAAGCCGATTTTACCCTTAATATTACTGCGCCAAGAGAATAATCGATCAATTTTTGAAACTATTATCAATTTATTTACTTATTATAAATGAGTTATTAAACAAAGTGTTGCTTTTCAGGAAATTTTTTCAATTCTACTTCTTTTTTATATTGACCAAGACTTTTTTTTATCTCTTTATTTAAATCACCATATTTTTTTGCATGTTTAGGACTAAAATCGCTATATATTCCTAAAATATCATGATATACTTGAATCTGTCCATCACAGTGTGGACCCGCTCCAATACCAATAGTTGGTATTGATATGCTTTGAGTGATGTCTAATGCAAGATCAGAGGGTATACCTTCTAGCACTATAGCAAATGCACCTGAATTTTCAATAGCTAAAGCATCTTCTTTAATTTTATTAGCATCAGACTTAGATTTACCTTGTATTTTATATCCAGACATTTGATTGATCGATTGAGGAAGTAATCCAATATGTCCCATAACTGGTATACCTGATTTTATAATAGCTTCAATTTTTTTTATATGGTTAGAACCTCCTTCAATTTTAACAGCCTGAGCATTTGATTCCTTTAAAAATCTTCCTGCATTTATTACCGCTAATTCAACGGATGGCTGGTAAGACATAAATGGCATATCAGCAACCACTAGAGATCTCTTTGCACCAGTTGTAACTGATTTTACAAGAAACAACATTTCATCCATATCAATTGGGATTGTTGTATCCATACCAAAAACAACCATTGCAGCACTATCACCTACTAAGATTAAAGGAAAACCTAAAGAATCAACAATCTGAGATGATGTATAATCATATGCAGTTATTGTTGCAAATGGAGTAGATGCTTTTTTAAATCGTTTTATTTGATTAATAGTAATTCTATTCATAAATATATTTAATTAAGATTTATTAAACTCATCTATAATTTGATTATTATTGTTAACATGAATAATCTTTGGTTTATAATTATTAATTTTTTTCTCATCTACTAAACAATATGCTGCAATAATTATAATATCTTTTTCTTTTACTAAATGTGCTGCTGCTCCATTTATACAAACATCATTAGAACCCCTTGCTCCCTTTATAACATATGTTTCAAGTCTATTACCATTTGTTATATTTAATACTTGTATTTTTTCGAACTCCTTTAAACCCGATACTTCCATTAATTCTTCATCTAATGTTAATGAACCAATATAATTAAGATCTGCTTGTGTAACTGTTGCACGATGGATCTTACATTTTAGCATTTCTATAAACAAAGCTATTTTTCTCCTTAAATATCTTTTTAAATTTAATACTAAAATAAAGTGTTGACAAAAATTGATTTCCCTGCTCTTGTAGTGATAAATAAACACTACACAATATATAGTAGTCTATATAAAATTACTTAAAGTATTTTATAAATTAACTCTTTGTTCTTCACTTATTTTTGTGATACTTTAAAGGATGATTATAAAAATAATTTAATATTTGGAGGTTTATTTTTTAGAAATGTTTTTTAATAAAAATAATTGCTTAATTTTCATGATTTCAGGTTTTTTTATTTTTTCTTGTGGGAGTAAAAGCTCAAATGATTCTCCTTCACCAGACTCTGATAATTTTAATTCTGTTGAGGATAGTTACCTTGGTGATGATGCTATTGAAATGAATAGTAAACTCTTGTTTGAGGAATTAAATTTAGAAATAAAAAAGTTAAAAGCTGAGCTAGAGTATTATAATGAAAGTTTAGGAGAAGTAGGGGCACAATCTAAATTATGGGCAAACCCTTTTGCAATATATAACAAAGAAATTGTTTTAAATAATGGTAGTTCAATATATGGGAAAATTATATATCAAGATCAAGATGTTATGAAGTTAGAAACCCTTATAGGTGAACTAATCGTTAATAGACAAAATATAGTAAGAGTTGTAAACAATGTTGCAGCCTATGGCCAATCTGAAACATCAAATTCTGAAACAGGTGGTTATCAATCAAATATAGGTGATAACTCTTCTGGCATAGATTTAGTACAACAACGTATTCAAAATCAATCTGCAAATTTAGTCCTTGTTGGTGATATTCAAGAAGAAAAGGATAATTCTGGAAATACAATCTTAAGAGGTGAAATTAAAAATGTTGGTAACAAAAGAGCTGATTTTGCTAAAATAATATTTACTTTCCGATTAAATTGGGAGGGTGATACTAAATCTTTGACGGCTTTTATCACAGGCACATCTAATACATTTAATACAGGTATTTCTTCAGACAATAGTGTATTGCCTCATGCTGTTGGACAATTTGAAATAATAATTCCAGCGTCTTTTGGTTCATTTATAGGTTATTCATATGATATTGATTGGAGTCAATATGAAAACTAATAATTTATTTTTATTAATATCAATAGTCTCAATAGTTTTTTGTAATGATCATATTTTATGGGATATGGGTATGGTTATAAAAAATGAACAATCAAATAATAAAAAGTTAATTGATCAAAAAACAAATAATATTCAAAAAGATGGGCTTATATCACCTACTTTTATTCCACCTACAAAACATTCTACATCATCAAATAATATTAAGGTTAGTATTTCTGAGCCAATCGTTAATTCTATTAACAAAGAACGTATCATAAAAAAATTGAATGAAAATTATTTAAATGAAAATTATTTAAATATTATTAAAATGATTGATAAAAGCAATCTAACAAACCTTAATATAAACGAACAAAATAATCTTAAATATTTATTAGCAGATGCATATTCTAAGGTTGGAAATTATAATAATTCAATAAAAATAATTACTGATGTTTTAAAACAATATCCTGAAGATCGTTTTTATATACTGTATGGAATGATTCTCGAATCTAAAGGAGAACGTAATAATGCTAAAAAACAATATAATAAAATTATTAATGACTATAAACAAAGTGAATATTATTTAACTGCAAAAATTAAACATCAAGTCTTATCTCGCAACTAAAATGTTTTTTAAATATATCCATTTTTTTTTTGTAATTTTCTTTACAATCAACATGATAGAAGCAAACTCGCGAGTTTCATTCTCTAGGCCAGGCGCAATGATGCGGATTCCAAGTGTTGATAATTCCATGAAAAACACCCTTTTTAAGGTTAATTTATCATCTGAAGTTTTATCTTCAAATCAAAATAGTTCTGCTTTTTCATTTACCACTCAAGCTCTTTCTGGCTATCAATATTCTGTTTCATATGTAACTCCTGTTCAACCTTCAAATACAATTGAATTTGGGTTTCATGTACAAAAAAGTTTAGCTATATATGAATCAATTATATTAGATGCCGGTATCCATGATATATTATTTAGACAAAGTAATAATGAAGAAGTAGAATCTGGGTTAGATACAAAAGGATTATCTTTATTTGGAGTAATAACAAGTCAAAAATCAATGGACCTATATAGTATTACAACTCATCTTGGATTTGGAAGTGGTAAAATAAGCATTGATTCTCATTTGTATGAACCTAATCAAATTCAGAAAATTGGTATTTTTTTAGGCTTTGAAATGAAAACCCCATATTTAAAAGATAATGGTGGAATTGATTTTTTAGTTGAATACGATGGGCAAGGTTTAAATGTTGGAAGTACAATCCCTATAACCAAGGCCTATAACTTGAATTTAGGTATTACACATTTTGAAAAATTTGGTGATTTTGCAACAGAAGATAGAGAAGGATCAGAATATATGTCACTAGAAGCTAATGCACCATCGATAACTTTTGGTTTAAGTATGTCTATACCCCGATTAAATATAGATGATACTGCAGAACCTCTAGAATTACTAGGAGATGGAATTTATTCTGAAACTGATACTTCCATTTTATATTATGATCCTATTTGTACAGAAGTTGTAGAATTACTAAGAGACTCAATTCAAGTTGAGAGGAATAAAGTCATACATCTTGAATCTTATAATTTAGAACTATTACATGGTGAAGCAATTCTAGAAGATTCAACAAGAAAATTTTTATTAAAGGAGCAAGTTAGTCAATCTAATCAAAATAAAGCCATGAGAGCGTTATCTCGATCATTAAGATATTTCTATCAAGAAAATTATAGAAATGCTTTATTAGAAGCAAATTCAGCTATTGAATTAAATCCAAATTTAGCCATTGCTTATGGTAGAAGAGGTTCAATATATTATAAGCTAGGTGATAAGCGTAGAGCTACACTAAATTGGAATGTTGCGCTACAGTTAGACCCTGAATTTACAGAAATATATGAAATGTTAAAGGCCGCCGATGAAAATAGACTTGAACCTCTAGAAATCGGAAAAATACAGGAGAATAATTAATGGATCTGGGGACAATTATAGGTCTAGTTAGTGGAACTTTATTAATGGCAGTAGCTTCAGTGTTAGCTTCTGCTGGTGCAGGGGTAAGCCTTGTAGCACTATGGGATCTTGTAAGCTTGTTAATTGTTGTAGGAGGCGCTATGGCTGCGACAGCTATTGCATTCCCTTTGGACATTGTTACAGGAGCTATGGGTGGATTTGGTAAAGTTTTTAAAACTCAAGGTTTTACTTTCCAAGATGTTGTGCAAGATTTTGTTAATTTGGCTGAAGTTGCTAGAAAAGGACCTGCTGAATTAGGTAAAGCAATCGATGATACACCTGAACATATGCCTTTTAGACTTGGTACCATAAAAAAGGGTATTGGTTTTATTGTTGATGGTTATTCTTTAGATGATATTAGAGAAATTCATGAAAATATGGAAGAATATCGTGCTATAAGAGAGGGAAATGTTGCAAATGCAATGAAAACAATGGGAGTTTATGCTCCTGCTTTTGGTATGATTGGCACATTAATTGGATTGGTATTTATGTTAGGTTCTATGGCTCTCCCTCCAGAACCTGGTGTTGATCCTGCAGCAAAATTAGGTGGTTCTATGGCTGTGGCTTTAATAACAACTTTATATGGCGCTTTATTTGCAAACTTTTTTTTCATACCATTTGCAGATCAATTAAAATTCACTAGTGAACAAAAGAAAATAGAAAGCGCTATTGTTTTACATGGAATTTTATTACTTGCCCAAAAGGCTCATCCTATGACTGTAAGAGATAAATTAAATGCATATCTTGAAAGAAAAGATAGGTTAACAGATGAAGGTTAAAATATATGGCTAAACAAAAATGTCCAGAATGCCCTGATGAAGGTTTACCAGGATGGATGGGAACATTTGCGGATATGATGACCTTGCTTTTCGCATTTTTTGTTCTCATGTTTTCTCTGGCTACTATGGATCCAGCAAAATTAGATGCTCTTGGAGGAGACAAAGCTGGAGCAGGTGAAGCCAAAGAAGCTGTTGAAGAAATTATAGAAGAAATACAAGAATTAAAAGAAGCTGGAGTAACAGAAATACAAGGTATGCCTATTGAAGAGTATAAAGATAGTCTTGTTGAAGCAAATATGCCTCCTCCAAAATTTACGGAGGTTAGAGAAGATGCTGCAGAAATTATAGAAGAAATGGAATTGGACTCCTCTCAAGCAAATCTTGCAATGAGAGATCAAAGAGGAATTGCTTTTGAGCTTAATGGAGAAGTTTGTTTTAAATCCGGTGAAGCTATTATGGAACCAAAATTAATTGAATTTTTGGATGCAGCTGTTGATAGCTTTTTAGCTAATCCAAATGATTCACGCCAAATCGTAGTTGAAGGTCATACGGATAATATTAAACCCGATCGTAAAACTGCAAAAAAATATCCAACTAACTGGGAATTATCATCTGCAAGAGCTTCTGCTGTTGTAACCTACCTCATTGATAAAGGAGTCAATCCTGCAAGACTTGTAGCGCATGGCTACGCTGATCGTTGGCCTGCAGATTTAAATTGGGAAGATATGAGAAGAGGCTTTGTTTTTGATTCTGATGAAGCTCAAGTTGGTAGAGAGGCTAAAGAAAAGCCAAAAATTTTTATTGATTCTCTTATTGATTCATTAAATTCAACTAGAGAATTACGAGCAAAAAATAGAAGAATTAAAATAATTTTCACTCATAATAATTATGTAGATGGTAATGATCCGTGGCGCCCGCCAGCACCATAATCATTTCCTTATTTATTATAAATAATAATATGTTAATTTATTCAATTATATTTAGGAGCAATAACCATGTCAAGTAAGTTGGCTAGAATATGTTTTTTAATAGTGACCCTTTCTATTTTACTTTTTGCACAAAACGTATCAAACCTCGCAGAAAAAATAGCTATAGAAAATTCATTCAGGGATAAAGTAATTACTGCAATTAGTCGAATAATAGAAAAAAATAATTTTGTTGTTATAGTTAATGTAGAAATGGGACAAAGTAATCAAAAAATTAATCAAAATCCAGCGCCACAAACAGGTATGACTTCAAACGGATATTCCCCTATTCCTGGACTTCCTACTGTGCCATCAGGAAATACTTCAAGTTCATCAGGATCAACACCTTATCATCCTGGTAAAAAGAAGGATGAATATCAAATTACAAAAGTAGATGTTTCAGTATATCTAGAAGAAACTTTAGCAACAGGTACTGCAACTCAAAAAATAAAATCCTTAGTAGAGGATATAATCCCTGAAACTAGAGATTGTACTGATTGCGTTAGAATTGAAACAATGCAATTTCAAAAACCTGCAGAACAAAAAGCCTATGAAGAATTAGAAAAAAAGATTGAAAATTTAGAAAATGAACGAAGAAGAGCTGAAAGAATAGCTGATAGTTTACGGTATGCAAACTTAACCCGGCAGCTGTTAGAAGCCGAAGAAGCACGAACACAATGGGAAAATCAATCACGTGCTCGAGAAATTTATCAAATGCGAGAAGACTCTTTACGTTATGCTCGTTTAAACCAGATGGATATTGAAAGAAAACGACAGGATTCACTACGTTTAGTTAGTACATCTGATAGACTTAATGATGAAATTCGTGGTAGAATTGAATCTGAAACTCAAACTAAATCGGATCTTATGACTATTGTAAAAAGACAATCTGGTGTTGTTGAAGGAGATGAAGAATCACTTTTAGGATTACAACTTGGCAACAGTAATTCTGGAATGACTAATAATATAATAATAATTATTTTAGTTCTTGCGGTTGTTATTATGGGTTTTATGCTAGGGCGAAGCAATAAACCTGCACCAATATATTTAAAACCTAAAAAAACTCCTGAAGTTAAAGAAAAATCTAAAAAAAATAATAAGCAAGATGAATCAAAAGATGATAGTAATACTAAAGATACGGAAGATAAAAAAGATGCTAATAAAAAACAAGAAACAGTATCAATGCCTCCTGCACCAACACGATCTGATGAAGATGCTGCAAGATTAGAGTTGAAATCCTTAAGACAATCAGCTGTATCCTTAACTGTTGGTGAAAAAGATGGGGCAACAAAGCTTGTTAAAGAATGGTTAGAAGATAATCCTCAAAAAGGTGGGGATGAAGAAGAATCAGAAGAAGGATAAAATATGAATTTTGAAGACTTATCAGGATATGATAAAGCGGCTCTAATTTTTGATATTTTAGGAGACTCTTTAGCATTGCATATGTTTAAAGATATCCCAGAATCTGAAATTTTTGAATTAAGAGTTCATGCAAAAAAATTAAAAAATGTTGTTCCAACGCACATCAAAAAAGAAGTTCTTGAAGATTATTACTTTAAGTTACTTTCTAATGAAAATTATCGTAATCAAAAGAGTAGTAATAAATTATTTGATTTCTTAGAAGAACTTAATGATGAACAACTTTTTGCTTTATTGTCAGATGAAAAACCTCGAGTAATAGCTCTTGCTTTAGAACAAGTTGCTGATGAAAATAAACAAACATTTATTAATAAAATTAGTCCCGATTTAAAAAATAAAATAATTATGGAAACAGGTAATTTACATGACATACCATTAGAAGCCGTTGTTAATACTTCCCGAGAACTTGCAAAAAATGCCACTTTCTTACCTTCTCCAAAAGAATTTTCTAGAGGTGGTGGAAAATCTGTAGCAAATATGTTAAATAATATGTCAGAGGATGAATCAAAACAATTTCTTGAACAACTTAAGGCTGATAATATGGACTTGTTTAATGATGTAAAAAAATATTTTCTATCTTTTGAAGATATCATAGCTATGCCCGAAGCAATGGCTGCTGATTTTTGGATGAACCCCGATATTGATTTAGAAGTTATGGCTAAAGCATTAAAAGGTCTAGGAGATGACGTTGTTGAAAAAACTCGTGGCTATTTACCAGGCAAAAAACAAGATATGTTTGAACCTGTTGAAGGCGCAATTTCTAAATCGGAAATTGAAGATGCTAGAAGCACAATAAAAGATATGGTTCAGAAAAATATAGATGAAGGAACTATTAAAATTGAAGATATCCTTGGAGGAGGAGATGTTGTGGAATAATTATAAATTTAATAAAATTTTCCTATTAAAAAAGCCCTAGTTAAAACTAGGGCTTTTTTAATATTATTTATACAATAAGCTCTAAATTAGCCAAGAACCAAATTAACTAACAATACTATATCTAATACATTTACTACTGCATCATTATTAATATCAGAGCAATCTGCCTCCCCACCCAAAACAACATTTACCAATAGTACAATATCTAATACATTTAAAATGCCATCTGCATTAATATCTCCTTGAGGGCTACAATCAGACCCTGATCCTACAGAAATCGGATAAGTAATTTGTGCATCTGGATAAGAATCTATATCATCATCTGCAAACCAAAATTTTGCATCATAATCTCCATCTGGGACATCGACAGATGTAAATGATGCTACATAGATAACAGTTTCTTCATAAGTATGGTTATCAGGTATCATATCCATAAAATGAAAACAATTGCTCGTGCCTGAATTACATATTTGAGCAGATCTAAACCATGGGAGATTACCATCACTATCCATATATGAAACAGATAAAGTATTTGTTTCTGAATCAAAATTAGGATTGCTTAAAGCAAGGAGAGTATTGCCATCTTGAAAAGTTGTTGTACATACCATAAGCCCCGGATCCGTTTGATCTAAAAGCTCTGCTGCTACATCTAAACCATCTAAAGATGCTTCAACAGTTACACCTAATACTATAAAACCATTATAGGAATTAGGCCATGAACCCCATTGGCTATCACTTGTAATTAAATCCATCAGGACTGTAGCTTGCATATCATTTCCCGCAGTGGAGTAAGATATATTAGTTGATAAATATTCAAATCCACCTAACTCTCCAGAACTAAGATCTCCAGATAATTTTAATAAACCAGGTGTAAGTTGTCCGAAACCTCCATCACCATATCCTATAGCATAAGCTACTGCTTCTTCTGATTCAGGATTAACAATTCCTACCCCATACAAATACCAAGGACCAAATAAACCTCCTTCATCACAGCAATCGCCACTAAGTGATAAATTCATGTAAATTCTTTCAATATCTGTATATTCATTACCATCGCTATCTATAGCATCATTACCTTGATAAGTTCCCTTTAGTGAGACTATATCGTAATTTGATGAAGTTTCGCCACTTGGTTCATTTACCATATCAGCATATAAATTAGCTGGTGGCGGCCATTCTCCAGACACATTATGCGGAGTTCCAGATACAATGATAGTACCAAAACTTTCTCCTAATGCTTCTGAATCTACAACACCAGATAAATAAGAATATGCACTGCTACCATTACCTGTATTGATAGTGCCTCCCCATGTAGTTTCAAAACCTTCCGTACCAATTAGTGAAGCTTGTGCAGATTGCCACGTAGATTGATTATCTGTTGAAACATATACTGTTGCACTTTGAGTTCCTGATTGGAGCTCTTCTGAAATATCTGCATTTACAACAAATTCGGAACGAGGTGCTGTTGTTGCGAAATTTGCGATAGGATCTTCTCTTAACTGATTTGATTGAAATGCTCTTTTTGCTTCCATTGCTCTATAAAATATTTTTTGAAGCATTTCATGCATTGCTTTTTGATCTAATGCTTGCTTCTGCTCTGGTGTAAAATCTTCTGCAAATATAACTGAAGAAAACATAAACATACTAACAAACATCATAATTTTTCCTACTTTCATATCGATTTACCTTATAAATTAGAAAAGAAGTTAATAAAATTTAACTAAACTATCCTCATTTTAAGTTATTTTTGTAATATTTTGTTACAAATCCTTCTTAAACTATTTTTTGTACTATAATAACATAATTTTGAAATATATTAAATCTCATCATCAAGAGTTGTAAATTATGCCTTATAATGGCCTTAAATAAACTTATAATATTATTTATATTTTTAAATATCACATTCAGCGAACCTTGTAAAGAAAAATATATTGATTATGATGGATATTGTTATCTAAAAAATGATGTTGATATTTTACAAAATTTTATAGATTTAAATATAAAATTAAAAAAGCATCCTATAGAGATTGGTTTTCAAGAGTGGGAAAATGGAAGATTAGTTCATTTATATTTAGGTGCTCATCAAATTAAATCTATACCTGAAAATATTAATTTATTAGATCATTTAAGCACACTTGATTTAAGAAATAATTTAGTTATAAATATCCCTGAAAATATTTGTGAATTTAATATGAAAAAATTAAACTTAAATCTAAATAATAATTTTATCTGCCCTCCATATCCTAGCTGTATTGATTATTTAGATAAACAAAATATTGACGATTGTGAAAATTTTTCATGTAATGATGATTTCAAAGAGATTAATAGATCTTGCTACTATAAATATGATATAGATATTCTTCAAAATATTATTGATACTAATCCTGAACTTAATAATTTAGAACCATTAGATTTAGGTAAAGATATAGGTTATCAAGAATGGAAAAATGGAAGATTAAGTCGACTTATTATCCCTAATAATAATTTAACATATATACCTGAGAGTATCTGTAGTATTTATCATGATTTGGAAGGGTTTGATGTATCTAATAATGCAATCTGCCCACCATATCCAAGCTGTTTTGAATACATTGGTTACCAAAATACTCAAAATTGTGAATTCTATACTTGCCCTGAAGGTTCTTTAGAAGTAGATGGATTATGTTATAATCAGGAAGACTTATCAGTATTAATTGATTTTATTGATTACAACCCTTTATTAAATGAATATCATCCATTTGAAATTGGACAACAAGAATGGCTTGGTGGTAGGCTTATATCATTATATTTAGATGAATATGGTATTACAAAAATTCCCGATTCAATTCAAAAGCTAGATGCTCTATTATATTTGGTTTTACGAAATAACCATTTAACAGAGCTTAATGAAAATATTTGCAGTATTGAACCAAATTTAAAAATTTTTGATGTATCAAATAATTTTATCTGCCCTCCATATCCACATTGTTTTGATTTTGTTGGCCAACAGTATATTGTTAACTGTGAAAATGCTAATAATAATTTTGTTGATTTAACTAAACAGGATTCAATTCCCACTGAAATTTCTTGTTTTGAAAATTTTATAGAAATTGAAAAAAAATGTTATTATAAATCTGATTTAGATATTTTACAAAATATCATTGATCATAATTCAGAACTTAAGGGAACGAAACCTCTTGATTTAGGAAATAAAAATGGATTGCAGGAATGGAAAAATGGAAGATTAAGTCGACTTATTATCCCTAATAATAATTTAACAT
>CAYFHL010000026.1:0-178 GCA_964342955.1 uncultured bacterium | reverse complement strand
TCCATATCCACATTGTTTTGATTTTGTTGGCCAACAGTATATTGTTAACTGTGAAGATATAGTTTGTCCAGAAAAATATATAGAAATAGATAAACATTGTTATTTTGAAAGTGATATAAATATACTTCAAGAGTTTATTGATCAAAATCCATCACTTACAGATAGACCATTATTAAAT
>CAYFHL010000025.1:0-14165 GCA_964342955.1 uncultured bacterium | reverse complement strand
TCAATCTGATGAATTCTTATCGAATCCAAAAAAATATAAAAATAAATCAAAACTTTTAATATCAATTCCGAGCTCTGAAATATCTAGAGGTCGAGGAGGAGCTAGATGTTTAACTTTACCTTTACTTAGATCTAATGATGATGAAACATAAAAATAAAACAGTTATGATTGCTTTGGGAGGTAATGCTCTATCACCCAAATCTGAAGCTGGAACTATTCAGCAACAATTTCAACATACAAAAGATAGTTTAAAATCTGTCATACATTTTGTAAAACATAATTATAATATTTGTCTTACTCATGGCAATGGTCCACAAGTTGGAGCTGAGTTGCTTAGAAATGAAATTGCAGCTAAAGAAGTTCCCCCTCTTCCTTTAGGTGTATTAGTTGCAAATACGCAAGGTGCAATGGGATATATGATACAACAATCTCTCCAGAATGCATTATATTCAGTAAATTCTGATAGAGAAGTTGTTTCTTTTATTTCTCAAATGAAGGTAGATGGAAATGATCCGAATCTAAATAAACCCACAAAGTATATTGGTCCTTCTTACAATAAAGAAAGGTCAGATTATAATGTAAGTAATTATGGATGGAATATGGAGGAACAAGAACCTAATGTATGGCGCAGAGCTGTACCTTCTCCTAATCCATTATATATTTTTAATGGTAAGTCCATAAAACATCTGGTGGATTTTGGTACAATTGTTATTGCTGGTGGGGGTGGCGGTATACCAGCATATAATTTAAACAATGGAAATCTTGAAGGTTTAGACGGAGTAATTGATAAAGATATGACAGCTGCTTTACTCGGTAGAATTATCAAAGCCGATGAATTATTCATTGTTACAGATGTAGATAATATTTATTTAAATTTCAAGACTGATGCTCAAGAAGTTATTTACAATACGACACTATCTGATATAGAATCTTGGTTAAATGAAGGTCACTTTTGGAGAGGAACTATGGAGCCAAAAATTAGATCCGCAATTTATTTTTTAAAGCACCATGGAAAAGAAGTAATTATTACTTCAATAAAAAATTTAGAAAAAGCTATTGATAAAAAAGCTGGAACTAGAATAATAAAATAAAAACTAAGGAAATTATGAAAATACACGAATATCAAGGAAAAGAAATATTTAAAAAGAATGACGTACCCATTCCAACGGGTTATCCAGTTTTTAATATACAAGATGCTGTGAAAATTTATAAAATGATAAATAAAAAAAAGGTTGTTGTAAAAGCCCAAATACATGCTGGTGGAAGAGGTAAAGGTGGTGGTGTGAAGATAGCAAAGAATGAGAATGAAGTAATAAAATATGTTAATGAAATATTAGGAATGAATTTAATAACTCATCAGACTGGCCCTGAGGGTAAAGTTGTAAATAAACTCTTAATTGAAGAAGCTTCAGAAATAGAGACAGAATTCTATGCCGGTATTGTTTTAGATAGAAGCACGGAAAACTATGTTTTTATGGTATCAACTGAAGGTGGTGTAGAAATAGAAAAAGTCGCGACAGAAACCCCGGAAAAAATTATAAAAGAATGGATTCCTGCAAATGAAGATTTAAAGCCTTTTCAGGCTAGGAAATTAGCTTTTGCATTGAATTTAAAAAAAATTCAAATAAGAAATGCTGTAAATACATTTCTTTCATTGTGGAAAGTTTTTAAAAAGTTTGATTGTTCTTTGATGGAGATCAACCCTCTAGTCTTAACTAAAACTGATCAAATTATTGCTCTAGATTCAAAAATTAATTTTGATGACAATGCCCTATTTAGACAAAATAACATTCAGAATCTGCGTGATTTAAGTGAGGAAGATCCTTCAGAAGTAGAGGCTGCTTCACATAATTTAAATTATATTAAACTAGATGGAAATGTAGGCTGCATGGTTAATGGTGCAGGTTTAGCAATGGGAACAATGGATATTATTAAACTTCATGGAGGTATTCCAGCTAATTTTTTAGATGTTGGTGGAGTAGCTAATGCTGATACTGTAGCTCATGGTTTCAAAATTATACTATCTGATAAAAATGTTAAAAGTATTTTAGTTAATATATTTGGAGGTATTGTAAGATGTGATCGTGTAGCTAATGGAATCATCAATGCTTTAGATAAAGTAAATGTACAAATACCTGTAATAGTTAGGTTAGAAGGTACTAATTCTGATATTGCTAGTAAACTTTTAAACGAATGTAAACATAATTTTATTGTTGCAAATAGCCTATATGATGCAGCAGAAAAAGCTGTTAAAGCTGTTAAATAGGAGAAAAATACATGAGTATTTTAATTGATAAAAACACAAAATTAATAGTACAAGGTATTACTGGAACTGAAGGTGCCTTTCATACCAATCAAATGTTAGAATATGGTACTAATATATGTGGTGGAGTAACTCCAGGCAAAGGTGGCCATAAAGATAAAAATGGATTACCCATTTTTGATACTGTAGATGAAGCAATTGAAGCAACTAAAGCAAATACATCGATAATATTTGTCCCACCACCTTTTGCTGCTGACGCATGTTTAGAAGCAATCGATGCAAATATTGAGCTTATTATTTGTATAACTGAGGGAATACCTACAAAAGATATGGTTACTGTAAAAGACAAACTCAATCATTCAAAGACAAGAATGATTGGTCCTAACTGTCCAGGTATTATTACTCCTGGTGAATGTAAAATTGGTATTATGCCAGGCTTTATTCATAAACCTCATGGAACAGTAGGTGTTATTTCTAGATCAGGAACGCTTACTTATGAAGCTGTTCATCAATTGTCTAATGCAGGCATAGGTCAAACAACGTGTATTGGCATAGGAGGAGATCCTATAATTGGTACAAACTTTATAGATCTACTTTCATTATTTAAAGATGATAATTTTACAGAAGGGATTGTAATGATTGGAGAGATTGGTGGGAGTGCTGAAGAGGAAGCAGCGATGTGGGTAAAAAATAATAATTTTACTAAACCAATTGTTGCATTTATAGCTGGACAAACAGCCCCTCCAGGAAAAAGAATGGGCCATGCAGGTGCAATTATTTCAGGTGGCAAGGGAACTGCTCTTGAAAAAATGAATGCTCTTAAAAATGCTGGTATCCACGTTTGTGATAGTCCTTCTGAAATTGGAAATACTATGAAAATAATTTTAAATTAATATTAAATTTTTAATAGAAAGGAATATATGTTAAGTCGTACATTTGCAATGATTAAGCCTGATGCCGTTAAAAGTGGTACCGTAGGTTTGATTTATGATAGAATCATTAGTGCTAATTTTAAAATAATTGCTTCAAAACTTATAAAGATGGATTTAGTTCAAGCCGAAGGATTTTATGCAGTACATAAAAATAAGCCTTTTTTTAAAGAACTTACAGAATTTATGTCATCAGGACAATCTATGGTTTTAGTTTTAGAAAAGGATAATGCTGTAACTGAATGGAGAGATACTATTGGAGCAACTAATCCAGAAGAAGCTTTAGATGGCACTATACGTAAAGATTTTGCTAAAAGTGTTGGTGAAAATGCTGTGCATGGATCAGATTCTGATGAAAATGCTCAAAAAGAAATCAACTTTTTCTTTTCTGATTTGGATCTTTTAAATAGGTGAAATATGTCTAGTAAACTTTTAATGCTTCTAATTTTACTTTTTTCATGTAGTTCAGAAAATAACTACGAAAAAATATTTATAGGAAAAACTGTTAAAATTTATCATGAAGATTATATTAATACATCTGAAAATTTTATTTTTAAATGGACTCCCCCTAAAGAAATAAAGGGACTTCAATTTGATTATGTTGTAAAAGAAGAAATTTTTCTGTTTACACCCGCATCAGAGGGGAAATATGAAATAAGTCTAAATATTACTGATATTTCTGATGAGGAAATTGAAAACAAAAATTTTTATTATGAGGCAATTATAGATACTAATACCTCTGTAAATTTATCAAATAATGTAAAAAATAAAGATGAATTAAAAAAGAAACTACAAAAAGACAAAATAATTATTCAGAAAGCAACGAAAGAAAATATTACTAAAAAATCAACAACAGCAAATTTATATAAATCATCTAAAATAGAAAACAATGGGTTAAAATATGCAATTCAAATTGCAGCCTGGCCTGGGTTAGCTGAAGCAAGAATGAATCAATTAACTTTACTAGATTTAGGATTTGATTCTTATATAGAAAAATATATTAATAAAAACGGACAAGAATATCATAGAGTTCGCATTGGGAATTTCAATAAAAAAAGTAATGCACTAATAAAAAAGAAGGAAATTGAAAACGTACTTAATGCTAATACCTGGCTTGCAATTGTAAAAGGTAAATAAATGAAAGAAGTTTTATTTGGTCAGAAGAATATATGTAATATAAATTTAGATACTATAATAACTAGGAAATTGCTTAATGGCGGTACCAAAACGAAAACAATCTAAAACTAGAGGGAGAAAGAGAAGGACTAATTGGAATAGCCCTACACCACAAGTAGGAAAATGTTCACAATGTAGTCAACCTAAATTACCATACAGGGCATGTCCTCACTGTGGCTATTATAAAGACCGTCCAGTTATATCTACTTAATAATCTATAATCTTTAATGAATATTGCTCTTGATGTTATGAGTGGTGATAATGCCCCTTTTTCTAACATAGAAGGAGCGATTGATTATTTAAATCATTACGATAAAGATGCATCAAATATCATTTTTGTCGGTGATGAAAATATTCTAAATAATTTCTTAAAAAAACATGACCATTTAAAAAACAAGTTTACAATAAAAGGAACAACTGAAGTAGTTGAAATGGATGAAAAACCAACTAAAATACTTCGTTCTAAACCTAATTCATCCTTGGTCCAATCTATAAGACTACTTAAAGATAAAAAAGCACATGCAACTGTAAGCTCAGGTAATACCGGAGCTTTACTAACAACATCACTATTATTAATCGGAAAAATTCCTGGTATTAATCGTCCTGCTTTAGCCCCATTTATTCCTACTTTAAATGGTGGTTTTATTATTTGTGATGCAGGTGCAAATGTTGATACTAAACCACATCACTTAGTACAATTTGCCTTAATGGCAAGTGCGTATATGAAACTTATGAAAAAACGACATAATCCAAAAGTTGCTTTATTAAATATTGGTAGTGAAGAAGGTAAAGGTAATGAACTATGTAATTTATCATATCCCTTATTAAAAAAATATGTACCTAATTTTATTGGAAATTTAGAATCTAGATATATACTAGAAGGTAAAGCTGATATAATTGTATGTGATGGGTTTTCTGGCAATATTGTTTTAAAATTAACTGAAGGAGTTATTAAACATCTTCTATCATGGATAAATCATGATTTCAATAAAAAAAATATTAACGATTCATCTAAGTCTATATTTGATAATATTATTCAAAATATTACAAATACACTCGATCACGAAGAACATGGAGCAATACCTTTATTGGGAGTAAATGAGATTATTATGAAATGCCATGGCTCATCTACTTCCAAGGGAATTAAAAATTCATTAGAAAAAGCACAATTAATATATAAAAACCATTTTATTAAGAATATAAAACAGAAACTATCTAAACAAATGGATTTAGTTTAGTAGAATTAATAGAATTGATAAAAGCAAATATAACTTCAACTGGTAAATACTTACCTAAAAACATTGTTACAAATGTTGATTTTGAAAAAAAAATCGATACAAGTGATGATTGGATACAAAATAGAACAGGTATAAAACAAAGACGTATTGTAGACAAAAATGAAACAACAGCAGATATGTCTACTTTAGCTATTAAAGATTTACTTAAAAAAAGGAATCTAGATCCTAATGATATTGATGTTATAATTGTGGCAACTATAACTCCAGATATGACGTTTCCTTCAACATCAGCCTTAGTACAAAAAAATCTCTCCGCAAATAATGCCTGGGGTTTTGATATTTCATCTGCATGCTCAGGCTTTTTATTTGGGCTTGAAACTGGCTCAGCCTTGATAAAATCAAATAGATATAATAAAGTTATTGTTGTTGGAGCAGATACAATGAGCTCAATATTAGATTATACTGATCGAAATACATGTATTTTATTTGGTGATGGTGCTGGTGCTGTTTTACTAGAGAAATCTTCTAAATATGGAATTATTGACTCTAAACTACACATTGATGGGAATGGAGGGGAATTCCTTAAACTGGAGGGTGGTGGTAGTTTAAACCCTACTACTTTAGATACAGTGAATAATAAAATGCACTATGTTTATCAAAATGGAAAACAAGTATTTAAACATGCAATTAAAGGAATGTCAGAAGTTTCATGTGAAATTCTTAAACGAAATAATCTAAGTTCTAATGATATACAACTATTTATTCCACATCAAGCAAATAAAAGAATTATGGATGCTGTTGCAACTCGCATGGGATTAAAACCGCAACAAATGTTTTCTAATATTGAATATTATGCTAATACAACAGCAGCTACTATTCCAATATGCATTGATGAAGCATTTGAATCTGGAAAAATATCTAAAAATAATAATCTTATAATTTCTTCCTTTGGAGCAGGCTTCAGCTGGGGATCAATGTATATTAAATGGGGGATTTAGATATTGTCTAATGTTTTTTTATTCCCAGGCCAGGGATCGCAATATTTAGGAATGTGTAAAGATATTTACGATAATTACCCACAAGCTAAAAATATATATAGTAAAGCTGAAAAAATACTGGAATATGATATTGCTGAAATATCATTTAATAATAGTGAAAATAATTTAATATTAACTCAATATGCTCAACCAGCAATTTTTATTCACTCATATATTGTAGATCATCTAATTAAACAAAAAGGAATATATCCTTCAGCAGTTTCTGGACATAGCTTGGGTGAAATTTCTGCATTGGCTTCTTGCGGAGCATTATCATTTGAAGATGCATTGAATATTATCAAAATAAGAGCAACCAAAATGGCCTTAGCTGGAAAAAACAATCCTGGTACAATGGCAGCAATAATTGGTGCTAAGCCTGATGATATAGAAACTATTTGTAATCAAGAAGGTGTTGTTGTTCCAGCAAATTATAATGCACCTAATCAAATTGTTATTTCTGGCTGTATAGATTCAATTAATTCAGCAATAAAAACTGCCCATAAGATTGGTATTAGAAAAACTATCTTATTAAAAGTTTCAGGCGCTTTTCATTCACCACTTATGTCTTCAGTAAGAGATGCTTTAAGAAAAGTTATATTTAGTGTAAATTTCAATGATACTAAAATACCTATTTATCAAAATATGACGGGCAAGCCAACAACAAAAAAAAATATTATGAAAAAAAATCTCCTTGATCAATTAGAAAACCCCGTGAGATGGTCACATTCAGTATTAAATATATCTAGATCAGGAATAAATTCCTTTATTGAAGTTGGTCCAAGTAAAGTTCTTACTGGTTTAAATAAAAGAATTTTAGATAACCCCAACACAAAAAATTTTGAAAAATGGGATGACATAAAATCATTATGAACTATAATTTAAAAAATCAAGTTGCAATTGTTACCGGTGCATCAAGAGGAATAGGTAAATCAATAGCAGAAAAGTTAGTAACCTTCGGATGCAAAGTATCTGCTGTAAGTAGAAATAAAAGTGATCTAAATAGTTATATTAGAAAACATAAGAGAACAAATCAATTTCTCTCTCATTCTGGTGATATCTCTAATATTTCAGATTGCATCAATATAGCCAAAAGTACGATTGATAAATGGGGAAAAATTGATATACTAATTAATAATGCTGGCATTACCAAAGATAATATAATTTTAAAAATTAAAGAAGAAGATTGGGATAGTGTAATCAACACAAATTTAAAAGGAACATTTAACTGCATAAAATCTGTTATTCCATGTATGCTCAAAGCAAAGAGTGGATCAATAGTAAATATAACATCAGTAATTGGCCAAATTGGCAATGCTGGACAAAGTAACTACTCTGCATCTAAAGCTGGAATTATAGGATTAACTAAATCAATAGCCAAAGAATATGCATCAAGAAATATTAATGTTAATGCTATTGCACCAGGCTATATTGATACTGAAATGACAAAATTACTTGATAAAAATATAAGAACTAATCTTAAAAATTTAATACCACTGAACAGATTAGGTAGGCCGGATGACGTTGCTAATTTAGTTTGTTTTTTAATATCTAAAGAAGCTTCATATATTACTGGCCAAACTATTAATGTTGATGGTGGAATGGTTATGTAATAATAAAAGGAGACGTTATGTCAAAACATCAAACTAAACTAAATGAAATCATTATAGATAAGCTTGGAATTGAAGAAAGCAAGATTACACCAGAAGCAAAATTTATAGATGATCTTGGTGCTGATTCACTGGATACTGTTGAACTAATTATGCAATTTGAAGAAGAATTTAATATTGAAATCCCTGATGAAGATGCAGAGAAAATCTTATCTGTTGGTCAAGCGCTTGAATATATTACAAATAAATTAAACTAATTTTATAATGTCTAAACGTGTTGTAGTTACAGGTATGGGTGCCATTACCCCTATTGGCAACTGTGTAGATAGTTTTTGGTCCGGAATAAAGGATGGTATTAGTGGAATCAGAAAAATTTCTAGCTTTGATACTTCAAAATTTAGTGTTCATATAGCTGGGGAAGTTGATATTGATCTTTCAGAATATTTTAATAAAAAGGAATTAAATAGAATAGATCGTTTTACCGCTTTTGCATCTATTGCAACTGATGAAGCAATCAATCAATCAAAAATTAATTTATCTAAACTTGATAAATGTAGAATTGGAGTTATTATTGGATCTGGTATTGGTGGTATTTCAACTTTTGAAAATCAACATAAAAATTTATTAAAGAGTCCACGGAGAGTTAGCCCCTTCTTTATTCCTGCTATGATTTCTGATATTGCTTCTGGCTATATTTCTATTAAATATGGATTTAAAGGACCAAATTACTCAGTTATTTCAGCATGCTCTACATCTAATCATGCAATAGGAGATTCATTACGCATGATTCAATATGGAGACGCTGATGTAGTTGTAACTGGTGGTAGTGATGCATGTATTACACCAATGGCTATTGCTGGTTTTTCAAATATGAAAGCTCTTACAAAAAACTCTGACTCTAAATCTGCAAGTAAACCATTTGATGCAAATCGAGATGGTTTTGTAATAGCTGAAGGAGCAGGAATTTTAGTTTTAGAAGAATATAAGCATGCATTAAATCGTAATGCTACAATTTTAGCTGAATTATCAGGCTATTCTGCTACAGGAGATGCATATCATCTAACTAGCCCATCTCCTAATGGAGAAGGAGCTATTAGAGCTATGACTAATGCATTGGCTGATGCCAAAATTAATATAGAAGAAATTGACTATATTAATGCTCATGGCACATCTACAAAACTAAATGACCAAATAGAAACAAAAGCTATAAAAACTGTTTTTGGAAAATCAATAAATAATCTATCCATGAGTTCAACTAAATCTATGACAGGACATCTTTTGGGTGCAGCAGGTGGAATAGAATCCATTATATGTATTTCAAGTATTTTAAACAACATAGTACCCCCAACAATTAATTATAAAACACCCGATCCTAACTGCGACATTGATTGCACACCAAATAATTCTATTAATAAAAACATTAACACTGCTCTTAATAATACTTTTGGTTTTGGTGGGCATAATGCAGTTTTAATATTTAAAAATATATCAAATTGATTATTCAAAGTAGTTTGTTTGAATTTTTAAAAAAATTTAGTTCTTCTTCAAAAATAGAATCCATTATTGGTTATAAATTCAATAATAACTCCTACTTAAATATTGCATTAACACATCGTTCAATTCAACCAGACGTTAAATTAAATTATGAACGTTTAGAATTTCTTGGTGATGCAATTATAGACCAAATTATTTCTCATTGGCTTTATAAAAAATATCCAAATGCTGACGAAGGCATTCTTACACAAAAACGCTCTTCACTTGTTAATAAAGATTTCCTTGCAATGGTTGGAAATAAATTAAACTTATTAAAATTTATAAACAGAGCTCCAAATATTAACTTTGAAAATGAAAAAGTTAATTCCAATGTAATATCTGATATTTATGAAGCAATTGTAGGGGCAATATTTATGGATGGTGGAATAAAACCTGCAAAAACATTTATATTAAGAACTTTATGTATTCATGAGGATAAGGCTGAAATAAATTTAAATTATAAAGGACAGCTTATTGAATACTGCCATAGTAAAAATGCTAATACACCTCTATTTGAAACTATTAAAACAATTGGTCCAGAGCATGAAAAAGTATTCAAGGTAAAAGTTACAATTGATGATAATAGTTTTTATTTTGGAATGGGCGATACAAAGAAAAAAGCTGAACAAAATGCTGCGATGGAGGCAATAAGATATATTATTAAATAATTATTTGTCATTCCGCCCATAAAACCAAGCGGAAAGACCACACCACACGACACAAAATATTTTAGTGTGCTCTCTTTATTTTTTTTATAGACTATCTTCACTTCATTCAGCAATTTATTTGTTACGCTAATATTATAATTATTTAATAATATTTAAACTTATTATTTTATCTCTTAATTTTGCAGCTAATTCATATTTTTCATCTAGAATTGCTTGATTGAGTGCACTTTGCAAGTTATCTATCATACCTGAGTTTTCTTTTCCAACTTCTTCTAATTCCTCTGATACAATTTGTTTGTAATTAATTCTATTATTCTGATTTTCTCTAATACCAGCAAATTTTAAAATATAATCTTCTACAAGGATAGGAGCTTTGGTACGTAAAGCTATTGCTATTGCATCACTAGGTCTAGAGTCAATAAACACCTCCCCTATCTGTTTATGATTTATTATTATTTTTGAATAAAAAGTTCCCTTTTTAAATGAAGATATAATTATTTTTAAAACTTCTGCTTCGAAGTTTTCAATAATGTTTGTAATTAAATCATGAGTCATAGGCCTAATGATCTTTTGACCCTCCAAAGCTCTAGATATTGCATGCGCTTCATTAATTCCAACAAGAATAGGTAAATATTTTGAAGATTCAATTTCTTTTAAAAAAACCGCATATC
Source organism: uncultured bacterium (assembly GCA_964342955.1). GTDB lineage: Bacteria > Fidelibacterota > Marinisomatia > SCGC-AAA003-L08 > D37C17 > CAYFHL01. The sequence continues at coordinate 3,043 of CAYFHL010000025.1, read as the reverse complement.
CATTATTTGGAGGAAAATATGAAATTCTATCGACTTTTACTTTTTTCATTATTATAATTTATCAACCGCTAATTAGATACTACAATAGTGATCATATCATTTCTTTAATCTGAATTTTTAATTTTTCTATACGTTTTACTGGAGTAGGATCAATTTTATTATAGAGTGCAACATAATAACTGATCCAATCAACAAAATGGATTAATTTTAGCAACCTTTCTACTATAGTAGCTCCTGACTTCTGTATAGTTAATTCATATTTAGGAAGTCTCTTTATAATATTTGAACTAATATGCATCCTGTTTTTAATCCTTATATCCTCTTCTATATCTTTAATCCAAATTAATGAAAATTTCTTTATAATACTTTTATTAAGAGTCCATCCTTCAATTTCATTATGATTATGCTCTGGAAAATTACTGTTGAATGATAAGATTTTTCCATTCTCTGCTAATTGACCTTTGAATCTTAATGCTACAACTGATGTTAATTCTTCACTACCATATATAATAGGACATGTAGAATGGATTTTTTGAACAATATTTATAATTGAACTTGGTGCTTTAGATAGATCTAAACCCAAATTTTTAATAGATCTAACAGAATTATTAATTTCTTCAAGAATTATTTTAGGAATTAATTTTATTTTTTCTAAAAGTATAATTAAGTATGTAAATGAATATCCTAATGCAGCTCTGGGCTGATAACCTTTAGGTAATATAATTTTATCATAATTTTTTTTATTTGACTGCAAAACAAGCTCTCCACCTGTTGAAATAATAATAATCTTAGATGTCCTTTTTTTACATTGGCTAAAGGCCTCTAGTGTTTCTTCAGTATTCCCAGAATAAGAAGATGCAACCACAAGTGTATTAGGGCCAACCCAATTAGGGATTGTATATGATCTATTTACAACAATTGGTACTATACAACTATTTTGAACCAGAACTTTAGTCAGATCAGCACCTATAGCAGATCCCCCCATACCTAAAACTAAAACATTACTAATGGCATCATATTGATTATTAAATTTAATCTTTTTATAATTTCTGATAGCCTCTTCTATTTGAAATGGAAACGAACTGATAGCCTCTTTCATATTCGATTTATCCAAATCAAAATCAATTTCACTGTTTAAGGATTGATTCATTTAATAACCTCTTTCTTTAATTAAACTACTAAAATATTTTAGCATATCTTTATTTATATCTAAATTATCTATTTTAGCATCAGCTAACATTATAATATTATTTATTTCATTTAACGTATGTTCTTTGATCCCTTCAGATACCATAAACTCTCTAACTTTATTAATACCATGAGTATAATCTTTTTTGGTTAAATTAATAATTTCATTAATAATATTACTATTTTTTTCTATTGCCTTAATCATCAAATATGTCTTTTTACCTAATAAAATATCACTTTTAAGTGATTTTCCCATTTTATCACTATTTGAAAAAATTTCTAATAAATCATCCTGAATTTGGAAAGCTCTCCCAATCAAACGGCCAAAATCTCTTATTGCTTTTGAAGTGTTTTCATCTGCTCCTGCTGTTGTTGCACCTATATGTGATGACAAACCTATCATATATCCTGTTTTTAAATCAATCATTTTAATATAATCATCTAACATTACTTGTGTTTTTGATTCAAATTCTTTATCAATAGCTTGCCCTTCACATACTGCAAGCAAACCATCTATGAACAATTGCATATTTGCATTATTTTCAATTGGTGATTTATTAATTAATTTCAGAGCCAAGGATAGCATTGCATCACCAGTAAGTATTGCAATACCATCATCCCATTTTTTGTGTACAGTAGTTTTTCCATGACGCAATTGATCTTGATCCATAATATCATCATGAACTAATGTAAAATTATGTAGAACTTCTATTGCTAAAGCAGAATTCAATACATCATCTATTTTAGCACCACATGCTTCAGCAGAAAAGATTGTAAGCAATGGTCTAAGTCGTTTACCTTGGCCATTTAAAACATAATTTATTGGTTTTGTTAAGGATGTAGGCCCATTTGAATAAATTTGTGAAAGAGACTTATTTATTATATTTCTGTATTTGGAGACAACTTCATTTATTATCAATTTTAATTTCTCCAAATTCTGATAATTTCACAAGTATCTCATTTTTAATAGCATCTAATCTATGCTTAGATACTGATTCAAATCTACAAACTATAACAGGTTGAGTATTAGATGATCTAACCAAACCCCAGCCATCTTTAAATCTAATACGCACACCATCAATTGTAATACAATCATATTTATCTGAAAAATAACTTATTGCTTTATCTGCAATAATAAATTTTTCCTCATCATTATTACATTCAATTCTAATCTCAGGGGTTGAATAGTAATTGGGTACTTTAGCAACAAGCTCTGATAAACTTTTATTATTTTTTGATAATAGTTGAGCTAATCTTAATGATACATATATAGCATCATCATATCCATAATAATCATCAGCAAAGAAAATGTGCCCACTCATTTCACCTCCAAAATTGATATTTAATTCCTTCATTTTATCCTTAATTAGAGAATGTCCCGTCTTCCACATCTTAGGTATTCCACCGTATTTAATTACCATATCTTCTAAAGCTTGAGAGCATTTAACATCAAATATTATATAATCTCCTTTATTTTTTATTACTTCTGGTAAAAAAAGTGTCATTAAAATATCGGACCTAATTATAGAACCCTTTTCATCAACAACTACAACTCGGTCTGCATCTCCATCATATGCAACACCAAAATCATAATTATCAGACTTTATTTCATTAATTAAATCAACTAAATTATGATCTTCGGTAGGATCTGGATGATGGTTTGGGAATTGACCATCAATTGTGCAATAAAGCTTTTTAACACTAATACCTAGCTTCTTAAAAATATTTGGTGCTGAAATACATGCAGAAGCATTTCCACAATCCATAACGACATTAAGATTTCTATTAATATTAATTTTTTTTGTTAACATTTCATGATATTCAGGTAAAATATCAAATGATTCAATTTTACCTA
>CAYFHL010000024.1:0-14551 GCA_964342955.1 uncultured bacterium | reverse complement strand
AAGGCATGATCTAGTAAAAAAAGAAAAATTTGAATTATCAGTAGTAAAAGAATTTTTACCAAGCCCTATAACAAGCAATGAGTTAGAGATAAAAGTTAATGAGATAATAAGAATAACAGGTGCAAATAGTTTAAAAGATATGGGGAAAATAATGAAGTTAATTATGAAAGATTTTTCTGGCATAATAGATGGTAATGATGTAAAGAAAATTCTTATAAAAAAGTTTAATTGATTATGATTACTCCTCCAGATATTTTTATTTTAATTATATTAATATTTTTTTCTGTTTCTGGTATCAAGAATGGTTTTATTAAAGAGATATCTCGTGTTTTAAGTTTTATAATTGGATTTCTAATATCAGGGAAATACTATTATTATTTAAATCCATACTTAAAACCATATATAAAAAATGAATCTATGTTATCAGCATTATCATACTTAATTATATTCTTTGTTTTATTGTATGTTTTATCATTGATTTCAAAGCTTGTTCAAAAATTGTTTGAATTTGTTTTGTTGGGTTGGTTAAATAGAGTCCTTGGATTATTATTAGGTTTATTAAAGGGTTTTTTTATTGTTAGTTTAATTATTTTTACAATTGAAACAATCCCATTTAAATTAGAACAGGGAGAATCTATAAAACAAAAATTAGAGAAAGAATCAATTATGTATCAAATTTGTAATCATGTTAAAGAAATGTTAATATTAAATATTCCATCTAGCGATGATTTAGATCAAGTTATTAAAATTATTGATATTCCCAATTAACAGGTCATAATTATAAAAAAAGTTAATTTAGAAATTTATCCCAAATTATATAAAGAGCTTGACTTCCACTGGATTATTAATTGGTTAAAAAGTAGATGTTTATGCCAAACTAACATAGCCTATTTTTCAAATTTAAAGCCATCTCAAGATATAGATTATTTAAATAAAAATAATGCTTTAACCGAAGAATTATTATTTTATATAAAAAATGATGATGCTTTATTATTAGATAAAATACCTAGCATTGCAGATTGGATACATATTTTAAAAATACAGGGTTCAGTTTTAAATCAGAATCAAATTCAAGAGATACTCAAAATATTATTCATAGGTCGATTATTAAAGAATATATTTAATCAATCTAAATTTCCATTATGGTCAAAATCAAAGAAAAATTTGTATTTTGACTCATCATTAGAATCAATGATAAAGAGAAAGTTTGATGAAAATTTTCAAATCAAGAATGATGCTAGCCCAAACTTAAAAAAAATAAGATTTAAGAAAAGCAGGCTAGATGAAAAGATTAAGTTATTAATGAAGCAATATTTTATTAATGCAAAGAAAAATAATTGGCTTAATGAAAATCAGATAAACTGGCGAGAGGGGACATTTGTTTTACCATTAAAGAATAAATATAAACGCAAAATAAAAGGAATAATAATAGATCATTCTGACTCTGGTAAAACTATTTATCTAGAGCCAATAGATATATTGGATTTAAAAAATGAATTAATAAACTTAGATTTTAAGGAGAGACAAGAAATAAAAAGAATTTTAAAGATATTAAGTGTCAAAATCTTATCACATTCAAAAAACATTATTAATTCATTTAATGAAATAGTGAAGTTTGATATACATCATACTATTGCACTATTAGCAAATCATTTAAACGCAATCAAACCAGAAATTACAAATAAAAAAGAAATTAATTTAGAAGATGCAATTAATCCATTATTTTTTTTAACTAATAAAAAAGGAGTTCCTTTAAATATTAAAATTGATAAAGAAAAAGTAATTTTAATATCTGGACCAAATGCTGGTGGAAAGACAGTTGTATTAAAGAGTGTAGGTTTATTTAGTTTAATGATGCAAACAGGCCTATTTATTCCTGCAAAGAAGGCGCAATTACCTACTTTTGATATAATATTAACAGACATTGGTGATCAGCAATCAATAACAAATGATTTATCTACTTTTTCTGCACATATTCAAAATATAGTAAAAATAATAAATAATGCAACAAATAGATCCTTAATACTGTTGGATGAACTAGGTACAGGAACTGATCCAGAGGCAGGATCAGCAATTTCACAATCAATTTTAGAAAAGTTTATTAAAAAAGAAGCATTAGTTGTTGCTACGACACACTTGAATGCTTTAAAAATCTGGGCCTCAAGTAATTCTAAAGTAATCAATGGAGGCATGGCATTTAATTCAAAAAATTTAAAGCCAACATTTAAATTTAATTTAGGTATGCCAAAGCCAAGCTATGCTTTGGAAATATCAGATCACATTGGTTTAAATAAATCAATAATAAATAGAGCAAAAAAAATTATTAATTCAGACTCAATAAAGCTTGATAAAATTTTAGCTGATTTAGAAAAACGTCAACAAAAACTTAAAGATCATGAAAAGTATATTCATAAACAAAGGGCTAAGATTATAGCTAAAGAAAAATCAATAAGCTTAATGGAAAAAAAAATATTAGAACATTATCAAAAGTTAGAATTCATTGCTGCCCAAAAAGCAGAAAGTATAATAAATGATGCTAGAAAATTGGTTGAAAATATCGTATTAGAACTAAGGCATAATCAAGCCAATACAAAAAATATAAAAGAAGCAAGAATTAAACTAAAAGATGATGTGGAAAAACATAGATTAACAATTTTAAAACACAAAAATAAATTATTAAATAAGATTAATATAAAAGATTTAAATGTAGGAAGAAGAGTTTTTTTGAAAAAATTAAATGCCAAAGGTCAAATAATGAGTATTCCAAATAAAAAAGGTGATGTAGCTATTAATATCGATGGAAAAAAAATAATTGCAAAAATTGAAGACTTATCGTTAAATATAGATATTGTTAATGAGAAAAAAAATGATTTTCAAAATAAATATTTTAATTACAATAAAAGCTTAGAAAGTATTAGATTAGATGTTAGAGGTAAAAAGGTTGATGAAGCTATATTATTAGTTGAAAATTTTTTGGACAGAGCTATTATATCTAATATGGATTTTGTAGAAATACTACATGGAAAGGGTACAGGTACACTAATGTCATCTATTCAAGATTATCTAAAAGATCAAGAATATATCAAGAAATTTTACTTTTCAGATGAAGATAGTGGTGGCGTAGGTATCACTATTGTAGAATTTAAATAAACTAATTCATTATATGTCATTTATATCAGAAAAAACAATAGAACAGGTAAGAAGTTCTGCAGATATTATTGAAATAATATCTCATTATATACAATTAAAAAAGAAGGGGCGTAATTTTTTTGGGTTATGTCCTTTCCATGGAGAACAAACTCCTTCATTTTCTGTAAACGCAGAGAAGCAAATATTTAAATGCTTTGGTTGCGGTATAGGAGGAAATGTAATAAACTTTATTATGGAATATGAAAAAATAACATTTATTGATGCTATTAAACAATTAGCTGATCAAAATGGTATAGAAATTGAGCTGAAAGGTGATGAAAAGTACTCAAAAAACATTATAAATGAATTATTAGAATTACATCATGATGTTTCAAAAATATATTTAGAAAATTTATACACTGAAAATGGTTCTGAAGTCCTCAAATACTTAGAAAATAGAGGCATAAATAATGAAATTATTAAATCTTTTGGTTTAGGTTTTAGTTTTTTGAATAAAAATGCCTTGTTGAATATAATTAGAGGGAAAAAATACTCTTCTAAATGCTTAAAAGAATCTGGACTTTTTTTAGATACTGAAAAAGGTCATATTGATAGATTTAGAAAACGAATAATATTCCCTATATCAAATAATATGGGTAAGGTTATTGCATTCGCGGGTAGATCATTCAATCAAGATAATGTTGCAAAATATATGAATTCTCCAGAAACACCAATATATAATAAAAGTAGGATTCTATATGGTTTGCATATTAGCAAAGAGTATATTAGAAATAAACAATCTGTAATCGTAGTAGAAGGTTATTTAGATTTTTTACAATTATTTCAATCGGGCATAAGAAATATTGTTGCTGTATCTGGTACAGCTCTAACGAATGGCCATGCTTTGCAATTGAAACGTTTTTGTAAAACCATTTTTTTAGCATATGATGGTGATAAAGCAGGTATTGCAGCATCTATAAGGGGAGGCTATGTTTTGCTAAATAATGGTTTAGATCCTCAAATTGTTAAAATCCCTAAGGATACTGATCCCGATGATTGGGTTAAAACAGAAGGGCCAGAGCCATTTGAAGAGAGTATTAAAAATGCAGTTAATTTATTAGAATTTCATTATAATAATTTTACTGAAAATATTGAGACATTAATGGGAAAAACAAATTTTATAAATGATGTTTTGTCCAATATTTCTCAATTAAAAGATCCAATATTAAGGGAATTAAATATACAATCAATTAGCGAGTTAACTAAAATAAGTCAAGATAGTATTATAGCATCATTAAATAGTCGTATAAATAAAAAAAATATAAATAGTAATAGAAAATATGAAGAAAAATCAACGATACTAGATGAATCTATACTATTGGAAGAAGAGATAATTAAATTATGTTTTAGTAAAGAAATTAATATCCGTCAATTTTTATTTAAATATTTAGACTCTAATTGGTTGAAAACAGAATCATTAAAAAATATTTTTGAAAAAATATATATTCATCTTAATTCTACACAATTACCTGAATCAGGTCTAATTTTAAATGAACTAAAATTAGAAAATGATCGATACAAATTGACAAAGCTCCTTTATGAATTAGAGAAAATGAATCCTACACTAATAATGGCAAAAGAATGTGTAATTAGGTTAAAAGATCGTTGGCTTTCTGAAAAATTAAATGAAATTAGAGAAGTTTTAAAAAGTTGTTATTCAGATAAAACAAAAACAAATGAATTATTAAATAAAATTGAATTATTACAAAAAGAGAAACAAGAACTGGAGTCATATTTTTTAATATGAAGTATCTATATATAATAATCAGTTTATTAATTTTATTATTTTCGTGTACTAAAGAAGAAACACTATTAGTCATTAATAATGAAAATCAAAATTTACAGGTTGATTCTCAATACAAAATGGAACTAAGAAGGTCGAGCTTTATGAGTTATCCATTTTCTTCATCAATAGATTGGCGATTATATGGTAAGCAGGGTTTTCAAGAGTATCAAATTTATTTTTCTGATCAGGTGCTTCAATTCACAAATATATTTGATACTTTATATATATTTGAAGATATGTATCCAGGTGAATTTAGAGATATATATGTAGAGGTAATAACAGATAATGATAGTTATTTAGATAGTATTCAGATTTTTTCAAGGCCAATTATTCCAGTATATAATTTTGATTATAATATTGAATTAATTCAAGATACTATCCAACCTAAGTATTATCGAAATTTAAGCTGGTCTAAGACCTTAGAGTCAGAACAACTATTTCAAAAGTATAATATTTATAAATCTTCAAATATTAGTGATTTGCTCAGTTTAAATAGTTGTAGTTGCCTACTAGATAGTGCTAGCTATTTAGATACAGTTTATATTGATACATCAAGTTATTCAAACCCAGACATTTTATCACATTATTATTTAATTGAAACTGTTTTAAATGATAGTTATTCTCGTAATAGTTTTATACCAAATGCAAGTTTCCCTGAAATTGAGGCATTAGATTTAAATTCTGAAAATATAAGTGATGACTATACAGGCTTTATTGAATTGAAATGGGAGCCATTAACTGAAAACTTGGAATATTTCTATCAATATGAAATTTGGAGATCAGAAACTCAATCTTTGTCAGATACTTTGTTATTAGCAATGATAGATAATTTAGAACATAATAATTTTAAAGATACATATAATATTGGATCTGGGAAATCATGGTATTATTCAATTGCTATAGTAGATAAGTCTGGAAAAAAATACTTTAGTGAATTTGTTTTAGGAAGAACGAGGCCATGAAAACAATTTATTTTATAATTTTTATTTTTTATAGTTGCATAGATATGATTGCTCCATTAAATGAAAATCATAGTTTGTATTTTAAAGGAGGTGGATGGGTTGAAATTCCTCAACAATCAGGCGACAATGATATATCTGTAATTAATAATAGGTTTACTCTTCAATTTTGGGTTGCTGGAGATTCTATAAATACTGAAGAATCACCAGCATTATTTTCTATAGTAGATTCAGGTGAAAATATAATTTTTGGTTTTTTTAGGGACCCTAACAATAACAATAGTATTGATATTTATATAAATAATGAATTAAAAACAATTGATACATTAATTAATCAATTTGATGTGTTAGATTGGTCAAAACCAGATCAATTTTATTTAATTTCTATAATATCAAATCAATTAAACAACATTTATGATTATGGAGAAGAATTTATTGATCAAGTTAATGGATTATGGGATGTAGGTGAAGTATATTATGACTGGGGTTTAGATTTATGCCCAGATAGTCTAGAAACAGGTTTAAATAATTCTTCTCAATGCTTAGATTCACTATCTTTTTTTTATTATTGTGGTAATGACTCCATTCAAGATGTTAATGAGGTAATAAACAATGATATTTGCCAAGAATATTTAGAGACAGATTTAGATAGTATTTTATGGGATCCAAATAATGATAATTGGAATGATTGTGGCACAGATAATTTATGTATAGGTGATATAGGATATATTGAACCTGATGAGAATGAAGGGAATGGCCTCTGGGATTCAGGTGAAAATATTGATCAAAATGGAAATTATGACTTAGGAGAGTTGTTTAATGATAAAGGAAATGATATTTGGGAAATGGGAGAAGTTTTTTTTGATACTTCAGGTGTAGAAATTTATTTAAATGATTCAAAGATATTTCATTTTAATGAAGGATTAAATATAGGTGATGCAAATTTAATTCTAGGAGCTATTGCAAATAAAGAGTATACGCTATTAGAGAATTTTTGGTATGGTAGATTCGATGAAGTTAGGCTATGGAATACGCTTATACCCGATACTACCATAGAGTTTCATTATAATAATCCCAATAAAATTTCTGATTATTATCAGCATAATTATTTAGATTCGCTTATAGGCATTTGGAGGTTTAATATAGAATATAATAATATTTCTGAAGTATTATTTGATGAATCGGGTAATGGAAATGATGGAATAATTTATACTATTAAAGATTCATCAGTTGAGGTATCATCATTGCATGCAGAATAATTTATTTTTCATTTTCAGTTAAATATACAATAATTATTGTTAAATTAACCTAATCTTAGTAAAAAGATTAATAAAAATTGGAGATAATATAAATCTGTGCTAAGTGGGGAGTTAGCGGTTCCCTGTTTCCTGAAACCCGCTTTATGCAGGGCTAAATGCCGGTGGGCGGATTTTGCTGAGACCACGATTTTTATTAAGATGCGTTGATGTTTTCATATTTACGCAATAACCATTTTTCAAACTCCGTCAGGTCCGGGAGGAAGCAGCGGTAGAATATTTGTTTATGTGCTGTAAAATTTTGAAGCTGAGCTAATTATTAATTTGATTGGTTATCCAGAAAGAACAACTGCCGGTGCACAGTTAAAAAATATGAGTTATCAAGTATTATCAAGAAAATGGAGGCCACAACGATTTAGTGAAATTGCTGGTCAGTTGCATGTTACTCAAACATTACAAAATGCAATTCTTAAAGAAAGAGTTGCACATGGATACATTTTTTCTGGACCTAGAGGTGTTGGGAAAACATCTACAGCTAGAGTTTTTGCAAAGGCACTGAATTGTATTAATTCATCAGATGAAATTTCTTGTAACAAATGTTCTAACTGTTTGGAAATAAAAGATGGCAGATCTTTAGATGTTTTAGAATTAGATGGAGCCTCTAACAGAGGAATCGACGAAATTAGAGACCTTCGAGAAGCTGTTAAATATCCTCCCCACAATTCTAAATATAGAGTGTATATAATTGATGAAGTGCATATGTTAACAAAAGAAGCGTTTAATGCGTTATTAAAAACATTAGAAGAGCCACCTAATCATGTATCATTTATATTGGCAACAACAGATCCACATAAAATTCCTCCAACAATTTTATCTAGGACTCAAAGATTTGATTTTAAATCTATATCCAAAAATATTATTAAATCACATTTAGTAAAGATTGTTTCAAAAGAAAATATTAAATATGATGAAGATGCTTTAACATTAATTGCTATTAAAGCTTCAGGAAGTTTGCGTGATTCATTGAGCATGCTTGATCAAGTTATAGCATATTCTCAAGACATTCTAAGTTTAGATACTGTTAGAGAAATTTTAGGGATTATAAAAGAGCAGGTTTTTTTAGAAATATTAAGAAAAATTGAATCAAAGGATGCTTTAGGTGTAATAAATCAAGTTCATAGTTTGATTGATAGTGGGTATGCTATTGAAAACATTGTATATGGTTTTAATGATTTTATAAATAATTGTATGTTAATTTCTGTAGAAATAAAAAACACTATTCTTTCTAATGAAGCAATTAATTGGGTGAAAAATAATGATTCCTTTTCAACCAAAGATTATTTGAGAATGCTAGATCTTTCAATCAAATTTGAATCAAAACTGCGATTTTTATATCAGCCTAAAACTTCTTTAGAATTGCTTATAATAAAGTTGTGTTCAATGGATAAGACCGTAGAAATTACAGATCTGCTAGATAGCAAAAAAAATATAATTAGTACAAAAATAAATAATAATCCGATCGTAATTAAAGACTCTTTAAAAAGTCTTAATTTAGATGATAAAAAAACAAAATTTAAAGAAGAAAGTCTACCTAAAGAAGATTCTTCGGATATTATAAAAAAAGAGTCTGTTAGTATCATAAATCTTAATGACATAGATAAGGTTTGGCCAAAAGTTATGGATGAGCTTGAAAAAACAAACTTAAAAGTAGCAAATTTCCTTGGTGAAGCAAATCTAATTGATTTCAATAATGGCAAGCTAAATATAGAGCTTATAAATAGCCATGATTTTCATTTAAAAATTTTAGAAAAAGATAAAAAAATATTAGAATTAATTTTAGAAAAGCAATTAAAGAAAACTATTAAGGTTCAATATCAGTTGAAGAATATAGAAAGTCAAGATAAAAACTTAAAAGATAGGAAACAAATTCAAGATCATCCTTTGATTGAAGAAACAATTAAACAATTTGAAGGAAAAATAATTAGATAGGAGAAAAATATGTTGCCCAAAGGTGGAATGTCAAAAATGATAAAGAAAGCACAAGAATTGCAAAATAAAATGCAAGAAGCTCAAAAAGAATTAAATACTATAAAGGTTGAGGGTCAATCTGGTGGAGGTATGGTAAAGGTCTTAGTTAATGGACATAAGGAATTGGTAAGTTTAAATATAGAATCAGAAATATTAAATGAAGATAAAGAGATGATTGAAGATTTAATTATTGCAGCAGTTAATCAAGGTTTAGAAAATGCGGGTAAGGCAGCCGAAGAAAAAATGGGATCGGTTACAGGTGGGATGTTAGGTAACATAAAAATTCCAGGTATGTAATGGATAGTATGCCATTATCACTTCAGAGAGTTATTGATGCTTTTTCTAAACTTCCTGGAATAGGCAAAAAAACTGCTCATCGCCTAGGTCTTCATATTTTAAAAAGTAAGAAAATAGAGGTAGAAGAATTTTCTAGAGCATTAATAGACTTAAAAGAAAATATTAATACATGTGAGGTATGTCATAATTATTCAGAATCACAATTATGCAAAATTTGTTCTAGCGATAGTAGAGATAAGCGCACTCTATGTGTTTGCGAAGATCCATCGGATATTTACTTGCTAGAAAAAACTGGTTATAATGGTCTATATCATGTTTTAGGTGGACTTATATCACCCCTTGATGGGATAGGTCCAGATGAAATTAATTTTAAATCACTATATGAAAGATCAAAATCAGTTGATGAAATAATTATTGCAACTGATGCGAATGTTGAGGGCGATGCTACATCATTGTTTATACACGACTCACTAGAATCGAGTAATGTTAAAGTTACTCGCTTAGCAAGAGGCTTACCAATGGGAGGACATTTAGAATATATTGATGAGGCAACTTTAACAAAATCTATTACAGATAGAGTAGAAATTTAGTTTAAGATGAAATATAAATGGTTACCTAATCTACTTTCCTCTACAAGAATTTTATTAACACCTGTTTTTCTATATTATTTGTTTTCTGATTTTAGTCATGGGAAATTATATGCTTTATGTGTCTTTGCAGTTGCCGCCATTACGGATGCATATGATGGTAAGATTGCTAGAAAATATAATATAGAAACAAAATTAGGAATATTTTTAGATCCATTGGCAGATAAATTTTTAGTATTATCAGCCTTTTATGGATTTATGTATTTACCTATTTTGGATACTACGATCAAGCTTTGGATGATAATCCTTATATCCTTTAGAGATATTCTAATAACATTATTAAGAACATGTATGGAATATAAAGGGATTACATTGATAACTAGCAAACTCGGGAAAATAAAAACTGTTATACAATTAATAACAATTCATACCATTTTGGTTTATTTAATTTTAATTTCATATCAAATTGAACCATCAATTTTAACTGTTAATATTTTATATTTACTAATGTTAATAACTACGTTTATAACATTCTATACAGGAGTGCATTATATTTATTTTAATTATAAAACATTAGGTGATTTGTTCTCTAATAAAGTATGATTAATTGGCAAATTATTGCCAGTTTGTTTTATATAGGCCGATTGCCATATGCCCCAGGTTCTTGGTGTAGCTTGATTATTTTACTGTTTTTCAGTATCCTTCCTTTAAATATATTTTTACAGTTAGGAATAATATTTTCATTAATAACTATAGGATTTATTTCATCTAATATCGTGTCTGATCAATTAAATGAAAAGGATCCATCATTTATTGTGATTGATGAAGCAGCAGGAATGGCATTAGCATTATTCCTAGTACCCAAAAGTTTAGCTTTATATCTATATTCATTTTTAATTTTTAGATTTCTTGATATTTTTAAACCATCATTCATTTATCATGTTCAAAAATTACCTAAAGGGTGGGGGATTATGGTAGATGATATTGTTTCGGGTATGATTACTTTTATAATAATTCATTTAATTAACATATATATATGAATGCATGTATATTAACAATAGGATATGAATTATTACAGGGATATACGTTAGACACAAATTCATATTGGTTGAGTAACATCCTTAATAGGCATGGTATTTTAATAGAAAAAGTAATCACCGTTGGCGATAGTATGGTTTCCATTATAGATACTATCGATAGTTTGTTGATTGGAAATTACAATTATCTTTTTATTACTGGTGGTTTAGGGCCAACGCATGATGATATAACAATGAGCGCTTTAAAAAAATATTTAAATGGGAAAATTATTTTTGATGAGAAATATTACAAAAAACTGGAGTTATTCTTTTTTAAAAAAAATAAGAGTATGCCAATTATCAATAAATCTCAAGCAATGATTTTAAATAATACGGACCCAATACCTAATCTTGTTGGTTCAGCAAGAGGAATAGATTTAAATATAAAAAAAACAAGAATGTTTGTTATGCCAGGTGTTCCATCAGAAATGAAATCAATGGTTAGGAACTATATATTGCCTAAATATTTTAATAATAATATTAGAGTTATAAATCATATTACAATAAATACAGTTGGAATATTTGAAAGTAAATTAGCTGAGAAATTAAATTCTTTGATTGAAGAGCATAAAAATGATTTTCAATTTGCATTTTTACCAGATTATAAGGGAGTAAAATTTAGGATTAAAGGCAAACAAGATAGTTCCGATATAAAAAAGATATCAAAAAAATTTTATAAATTTATGTCGCCATATTCATACAGTTATGATAATATAAAATTAGAGGAGGTTGTTGGTAAACTAATAAAAAAAAATAAAATGACATTAAGTATTGCAGAATCATGCACTGGTGGTGTTTTAAGTTCTAAGTTTACGAGCATAGCTGGATGTTCAAAATATTTTTTAGGTGGAATAATTGCTTATAGTAATAAACTTAAAAGTCAATTACTAGATGTTTCTAAAAAAACGTTAAATAATTATGGTGCTGTTAGCGAAGAAGTAGCAAAGGAAATGGCATTAGGAATTAGTAAACATACTGGATCAAATATAGGCATTAGTATAACAGGTATTTCAGGACCTGAAGGTGGAACAGAATCAAAGCCAATTGGGCTAGTCTATATTGGGCTAAGTATAGATAAAAAAGTAAAGGTTAAAAAATATAATATATTAATGGAGCGTAATAACCATCGAGAGGCATCAGCAATTAGGGCTTTAAATTTTTTAAGAAGGAGTTTGAAATAACTTGGAAAAAAGGTTATTCATAGGTTTCTTAGTTAGCAAAAAAATTTCCAAAGTTGTACCCTTATTAAAAACAACAATGAGTCAAAAAGAAATTAATTCATTCAAGTGGTTATCTGGGAAAAACATTCATCTAACGATTTCATTTTTAGGTAATATTAATGATGATATGGTAACAGAATTAATATCAAGACTAAAAAAAAATATTAGACAAAATATGTTTGAAATCGAAATACAAGATACTGGTGCATTCCCTTCAAATAAGCACCCAAATGTTTTATGGCTCGGTATAAGTAAGGGAGAATTGGAAATAATAAAATTAAGAAAACAAATTAATAATTCGTTGAAATCAATATCCAGCATCAGAGAAGAAAAATTTATACCACATGTAACTATAGCAAGGTTAAAAAAAACAAATATGAAAATTGATGTTTCATCTTTTCTTAATACTGTATATTCACCAATAGAATTTTTAGTAGATTCAATACATTTGTATGAAAGCCGATTAACATCTCAGGGTGCAAAATATCAGTCATTAGCAATGTTCCCTTTAAGTAAAATGAAAGGATAAAGTTGTGGATTTAAAACATAAAGATAAGAATTTAGATTTAGCAATTTCACAAATTGAAAAACAGTTTGGTACAGGTTCAATAATGAGAATGGGTGAAGACACGGTTACAAAAATCAAAGGTATTTCAACAGGGTCAATTTCTCTAGACTCAGCTATTGGAATTGGTGGAGTCCCAAGAGGAAGAATTACCGAAATATATGGTCCAGAATCATCTGGGAAAACAACGCTAACTTTACATGTTGTTGCAGAGGCACAAAAAGCTGGTGGTTATGCTGCATTTATTGATGCAGAACATGCGATGGATCCTGAATATGCAAAAAAATTAGGTGTGAATACTGATAGTTTACTTATTTCTCAACCAGATACTGGAGAACAAGCTTTAGATATAGTAGAAACATTAGTAAGAAGTGGTGCGCTTGATGTTATTGTTATTGATTCAGTTGCAGCTCTTGTGCCTAAGGCAGAGTTAGATGGAGAAATGGGTGATACTCATGTGGGGCTCCAAGCTAGATTAATGTCTCAAGCATTAAGGAAGTTAACTGGTACAGTTTCAAAATCAAAAACAGCAGTTATTTTTATTAATCAAATTAGACATAAAATTGGAATAATGTTTGGTAGTCCAGAAACAACTACTGGTGGGAATGCACTTAAATTTTATTCTTCTCTAAGATTAGATATTAGAAGAATTGCACAAATTAAAGAAGCCGATCAGGTTGTTGGAAATCGTACAAAAGTAAAAGTTGTAAAAAATAAAGTTGCGCCTCCATTTAAAATAACAGAATTTGATATTATGTATGGCGAAGGGATATCTTATGAGGGGGACTTAATTGATTTAGCTGTAAAAGCTGAAGTTGTAGATAAGACAGGAGCGTGGTTTGCTTTTAATAATGAAAAAATTGGACAAGGTAGAGAGAATGCAAAACGGTTTTTAAAAGAGGATAAGAAAGTAAAAAAAGAGATAGAAAAATCAGTTAAAGCATTCTTAGGTATAGACAGTTAGTTTGATTTTAAAAGTTAACATCATCCTAACAATATTTATATAATTTAATTAAAATTATAAAGGAGCATATATGAAAAATTTATTTTTTATACTTGTGTTAATTTCAAGCCCATTCATGCAAAATTTATTTTTTTCAGAATATATTGAGGGCAGTAGTAATAATAAAGCAATTGAAATTTTTAATCCAACAAGCCAAAACATTGATTTATCAGATTATGCATTTGCAAGTTCAACGAATGGAAGCGATGGAAGCTATGAAAACTGGAATGAATTTAATGAGGGGTCAATAATTGCTTCTGGAGATGTATATGTAATATGTCATAATTCAGCAGATGATTTAATTCAAGCTGAATGTGATCAGCAGCATTACTATATGAGTAATGGAAATGATGGTTTTGCTCTAGTACAAGGCACTGAGGAAAGTTTTGAAGTATTAGATTGGATTGGAGATTGGAATGATGATCCAGGATCAGGTTGGGATGTCTGCTCAATTGGCAGTACTCAAAATCAAACGTTAGTTAGGTATTCAAATGTAGCGTCTGGATCTAGCTGGAGTATATCTTCTGATGCTTCAACATGTGAATGGGAAGTATATGAAAGTAATACATTCGATTATTTAGGAAA
>CAYFHL010000023.1:0-14639 GCA_964342955.1 uncultured bacterium | reverse complement strand
ACCTTCGTCATTGTAAAATGTGACATATGATTCATATATACCAATATCATAAGATAGTGATAACCTATATTCAAATATATCATTGGGACCTTCAAGATTAAATGTCGGATGGACAGAACTGATTTGCGCACCTAATTGTGGTTCTATTAAAGTTAAGCCTAAAATTTCAAACTGATAAACCTCACTCCAAGAAGATTCATTTCCTGATCCCATGATTGGTCTAATTTTCCAATAAAAGTTTTTACCTGGTCCTAGCCCACCACCATCATCAGGATTTTGTGGAAACTGATATTGAGATCCTGTTATTTCCGAAAATTGCCATGTAGTTTCATCATCAAAATCAGAATTATTGCTAACCCATATTTCATAAAAAAGAGCATCTGAGCAATAATCTTGTCCCCATGAAAATACAGGTAAAACAGAACTTTCAATTGTATTTATGGGGTTAGTCCCTTCTACAATTGAACCAAAATAAAAGTTTTCTATTATACTTTCTTCATTCCATGTAGGGCATTGAGGACAATGATCATCAAGATTTTCTTCTGCTTTAACTTGCCATATATATTCTTTTCCACATTCTAAAGATAGATTTTCCGTGCACTCAATTATTGATGGATCAGACTCACTTGATAAAATTTGATATGTATAATTTTGATTTTGATAGCCATCCGATATACTCCACTCTATTTCACACTGTATAACTATATTGTTAGGATTTATAATAGAAGATGAAGGCGTTTCTTCTGGATCTAAATATGCAACAGTTAAAGTATAATTAATTAATTCTGCATTACCACCTGGACTCTCCCATTCAAAATATAATACTGACTCTGAAGAAATAGCATTATCTAGTTGACCATCTACAGGCCACAGCAAATTTACTTCACCTAAGCTTTGTACAATCATTTCATCTTCAACTTCATTTAAACAAATAGCATCTTCAGGATCTATTTGTGCATCAGATTCTAAAACTTCTTCATCATCTAAATTAGTCCATAATCTAATTTTTAGTTCATATGTACCTCCTGGTAAATAACCAGAACTCATATCTGATTCAAAATCGTCATCGATTTTATAATGTCGCAATAAACCAGCGCCATCAGTAAAATCATAATTTGAAAAGGTTTTAGGCGAACCACTTACAAGATATTCATTGCCTGTAACACCCCAAATCGTTTTTTCAGAATAACCTTCAGCAGAGAATTGAAATTCTAAGCGTACTTTTGATACTGTATCTGCATAAGATGTTACATCTACTCTCCACATCTCTATAATTTCATTCGTTAGAGATTCTAAGGTTAGCTGGTTCGTTGGCAAAATAAACAAGTTCAAATCAAAATCATTATTAGTTGGACAAACTTGGCTTGTTCCTAACGAAATAAAACAAAAATACATTAATATTTTGAACCATTTAATCATAGTTGTAAAACATTCCTTAATTAAAATTAATTATTTATATAATTAATTAAACATAATAACCCATCTAAACTACTGATTTTTCGACTTAATACAATTGATCTATAACACATTTACCTAAAATAGAGATTACGAACATAATCCTCCAAAAATTTTAACTTGATGCACTTTCATAGCGCTTAAGTCCATTTTTCCACATAAACCTTGATAGTATCAAAAATAATAGTGCAATAATGAACTGCAGTAAAATAAATTGAAAACTAGGTCCATATAATAATGTCCTTGCTGGAACTGATGCAATTAATGCCATCGGTAAAATTGTAAATAAGGTCTTTCTTAAAAAACCCGTATAAATTGAATCAGGTCGCATGGCAAATTTAAGCACTTCATGCGATAACCATCCCGATACAGAAAAATTTTTGAACCAGAAACAAGAACATGATATAATGAAATCTACACTATACCAAATTGAAATACCAAATAGAAATGATAGAAAAAATACCAACCAATTTTCTAATCTAATTGTTCCTGAATACCCCATTGATACTTGTATAAGCAAAATTATTAAAACTAAAATATTTATTAATGCATAAGATTTAGTATATCTAAAAGAAATCATAAATTGTGAATTAATAGGCTTAAGTAAAAAATAATCTAGATCACCTTTTACCATTAATCTATTTAAATTAAATAAATTACCCGAAAATAAAAACATATAAACAGTATCAGTTAAAAATGTAATAATCAAAAAAATTATTACATCTTCTTTAGAGAATACTCCTAAAGCATCTACGTATGAATAAATAATTGTAAAAAAGAAAAAATTGATACCATAATAAATGCAATCTATAAATATTCCACCTAGAAGATTAGCCTTAAATTCCATATCTCTAGTAAGACTATTACTATAAAATGATAACCATAGTTTTAAATATTTAAGAGCCATAGCCTTCATACACCTGTATCCCATTATTATAAATTAATTTTCCTAAAAATGTCATTGTTAAGCACCAACATATTGCAACTAAAAAATTAAACCCCCAAACATTTATTGGTAAACTGCCTGTAGCTATACTAACAGGGAAATCAATCAAGTATTTAAGGGGAGTAAAATAAATAATTTCCTGGATTGATTGAGGAAACATTCGCAAAGGAATAATTTGTCCTGACAAAATAATATTTGCAACATTGTATGCAATTAATAATGAACGAACTTCACCAAACCAAAATGCAATACATACCATACAATAATATATAGAATAAGACAAATATATTGATATAGTTAGAGCTGCTATAAAACCAATAATTTGAAGTAATGTAGAAAATATCCAACCAGGAAAAATTATAGGGAAAAATAATAATGCTATAAAATAAACAATATAAAATAATGAATTATATCCAACAAACATCATTAAATGATATATATAAAAAGAAATAGGTCTAATTAAAAATTTATTTAATTCTCCAGATCTTATAGAATCTATCATTTCTAGAGATGTTGCCCATGATGATTTTAATTGACCAACCATCATTGATAAAAATATATATACCATGAGTCCCGGAAATGTAAAACCACGTATTTCTACAACACCTTCAGTTGAGTATATTTGCTTCCAAATCAGATATTCAATTATTAAACCTGAAAATATTGCAAAAGCTCCAACCAATGTATTTGCTTTATATTCAAGCGCTTGTATCCATGTCATTTTTATAATATATGCATACTTTTTATGCAAAACATATATCATAAATAGCGATCTGGATTTGCAAAAAAAGATTTCATAGTATCATCAACAGGCAAATCTTCTAATCTAAAAGTGGCTGGAGCATCTATCTTGAAAAGATCAGAAATTAATTGTGTCATCTCTTTATCACTAAGCTCAGCTTTAACAAAATCTTTCTGATAATCAAAATTATATTTTTTTGATAAATCTATTATTGTTTTATGATCTTGCTTATTAGCAAATTCAAAGAAAAGTTTACGTTTTGGATTGATTTTGCGTACCAAATCTTGAAAATTTCCATCATATATGCCAACACCCTTGTGTATAACAAAAACTCTTTTGCACAATGCTTGGATATCTCTCATATAATGACTTGTTAAAATAAATGTTGTATGATATTGCTCATTATAAAAATTAATAAATTCTCTAATTTTAGATTGAGAAATGACATCTAATCCAATTGTAGGCTCATCTAGAAGAACAATTTTAGGTGAGTGTAACAATGCTGCAATAATCTCCATTTTCATACGCTCTCCAAGAGAGAGCCTCCTTACTTGAAGATCTATTTTTTCTCTTACATCTAATAAATCTACTAACTCATTTAACCTTTGTTTAAATTTTTTGTCTTCAACTTCATAAATCTTTTGATTGAGTAAAAAGGATTCAGAAGCTGGAATATCCCACCATAATTGGTTTTTTTGACCCATAACGATAGAAATATTTTTTAAAAATTTATGATCTCTTTCCCAAGGCACATAGTTTTCTATATTTACATTTCCAGAAGTTGGATGTAATAGCCCCACTAATAATTTAATTAATGTTGTTTTGCCTGCGCCATTTTCACCTAATATCCCTAGTATCTCTCCTTCATTAATACTTAATGAAATATTTTTTAATGCATTAAATTTTTCATATTTTCTATTAAAAAACGACTTAAATGCTCCGTAAAGACCAGGTTGACGTTTAAATATCAAAAAATGTTTGTTTAGTTTATTTACATTAATTTGCACAAGTAAAATTATAACTTATATTATAGGAGATGAAGAGAAAAGGTAAATATTATGTTTAACTTAATAAGCTAAGGTGAAAAACAATCAACAGAAAAATTAGTAAATGAATTCCCAAATGAATCTGAAAACACAGCATTTTCAATACATACCTCGCCAACTATGGATTGAAAAATAATTTTCAATAAAGTACCAAATCCTGAATCAATTATTGTTCCGTTAAATGAAAAGGCCAAAATGATGGATTCTGAATTTGAGACTAACCAATCAGAAGGCATTTGTTCTCCTGCCTGAGTATCTAAACCTATTAAACCTGTTAATTCAAATTGGAAACCAGATATTTCTACTTTGTTAATAATTTGTAAATTCATTTGATTATTTATTGTATCTATATCCGAAAATGATATACAAATATCATTAGGACAGCAGACACTATTATCTCCGCCACAAATACCACAATCATCAATGATTGCACTACCCCCACAAACACCATTGCAGTCAATAGAATATAAACAAGAGCCATTATCTGAATTTGCTAACTGATTAAAATTACAAGCAGATGGATCAGTACAGCCATTAACTTCCAAGGGGTCACAATCATTTGATCCTATTGGATCATTACAAGTACATGGTGTATTAGCATACCAACAACTACCATCATCATTATTTGCCAATTGATTATAATTGCATGCTTGGTCATCTATGCAACCTGTAATGTTTGTTGAATTGGAAGGATTATCACATGAAATGATAAATATAAAAAATATTAGGATCCTACTAAATGTCATTATTTATTTTAGCAGAATAATTTTTTCTTTTAATAGAGTTTCAGAATTATTTAATACAATAAAATATATGCCTGATGAATAAATTGATCCATCCCATACAGTTTTGTAATATCCTGGTGTATGAAATTGAGTTGTTAATGTTTCTATTTTTTTACCGCCTAAATTAACTATTTCAATACTAACCTTAGAAGCATTAACAATTTCATATTCAATAGTTGTTTTAGGATTAAATGGATTCGGATAGTTTCTTAATAATTTATATTCAAAAATAGAATTATTTTTTTGTGTATTTAAATCAAAAATAAACTCATTTGCTATTAATGAATTAATAAGTGGAATATTTAATTGTTCCCATGGAACTATTTCTGAAGGTACTGCACTATAAAAGCTTAATTCAGAAGAATCAAAAAAAACAAATGCAGGTATATCACCCGTTTCTAAATATCCTTCAGTTCCAGGATTTCCATCATTACCATATACAGGAACATCACAAATGCCTCCACTACATTGTTCAGTACTCCATCTTCTTGCTCCAACACAAATCTCATTACCATCTTCATATTCGCCATACTGAAGACAACTAGTAGTATCTGAATTCCATAAATCACATTTAAATGCACCTATCCAATCGGTTGCTTCTGCATATTCGCCATTAATATCAAATACTTCGAATATTAAATAAAATGATAATTGCGTTGAAATATTAAATTGGAACCAATCGGGTGGAGTATACTCACATGAACCATCATCATATGTTGCATTTTGTAAATAATTATTTGCCATTGGATCCATGCAGCCACAAACATTCTGTCCTTCACATTCTCCAGAGCAGTCATAGGTAGCAGTACCCCCGCATTCATCATAACAATCAAGATATAAACAACTCCCATCATCAAAATCAGGAGGAAATTCAAAATCATAGTTACAAGCAAAAGTGTCCATACATCCTGTGGTTCCCACAAATATTATTCCATCGCTTGTCTCATCTATATGCGATTCATCACCTTGCCCCAATTCACCCGTTACAAAATCTGTGAATACAATTTGAGATGAATCACCAGGCTCACCTAAGATTGAAAAGTGTAAGTAGGCAACAATGCCTCCACCACTAAATAATTCACTTAAGGCATAAATTGATATTTCAAGGACATTCTCTTGATTTTGATTATAGACTAAACTATAATTTTCAAGCAAACTGCTATTAATAAATACACTATCAGAAGAAATAATATTTCCATCATATGCAAAATCTACATCTATACCTTCTACATTCTCTAAATCATATACACTTAATGGAATAGTAATTGAACCTCCTTGAGGAGCAAATATTGTATCAGGTATACTTGCAGATTGAGCAAAAATACTTCCTACAAGAAATAAACAAACTTTATAAATCATAATATTATGTTATTTTATAAGAACTAATTTTTTAAATGCCTTATGTGTTGGGCTATTAAACCTATATAAATATAAACCAGAAGGCACTGCATTACCCAACTCATTTTTCCCATCCCAAAATATTGAAAAATGCCCCGGATCATTAAAATCATCAACGATATTTTTAACTAACCTACCTTGAATATCATATATGGTTATTTTTACTTGAGTTCTTATTGGTATACTATAATCTATACGAGTTGTGGGATTAAATGGATTAGGATAGTTTTGACTAATATAAAATTTTTCTGGAATCAAGTCAATATGATGGCTTAATGCACCAATAGTATCAATATTAACATGACTTATATCAATAGTATTTTCATTAATAACTAATGTGTCTAAGTTAAATATATTTAAAACACCTTCAGGAGGATTATTGCCCGTCAATTTAAGAAAAATTATATTACCTTCACCTTCTTGCAATACATCTGAATTTGCGAAACTAGAAATTATTAATTTTCCATTACTATCAAGTGTATCTGCAACATCATACCCAGTTTGTAAAAGGCCTTCATGATCAAAAAGTTGACCACACGCGGGTATAATAGTACCTGACTCAAAATCCTCCCAACTATCTTCAGCACAAACAGGTATATCAGAATCATTTGTACACCCCCCCTCATTTTCATCCCAACTACAATATTGGTCATAATCAACTTCACATAAAGTTTGATAAACACTCTCTGAAACTCCATCTACATCAGGCTCACAGTAATAACATGCCTTATCCCATACGTTATTTGATAATACACATTCTGTTGAGTCTGTAACTTCATAACCAGAATCATTAAAAATATGGGCCCATATTCCTTCTTCTTGACTACAATGACTCTGGTTATCAGCAATTAGATCTAAATTTATCCACTCTTGGTTAGCTGACTCACAAGCATTTTTGGTCGTGTATTCATTTATCACCCAAATCTCATTTTCCTCTTCACATTCAACTTGGTTATTAATATCGTCTCTGGAAGTCCATTCGTTTCCTTCTATCCATGTCCCCCCACCAATTTCAATACATGTACTTTGAAAATGGTAATTATTGTTCCATTCATATGTATACCATTGCCCAACAGGTGTCCATTGATAATTTAAGTTTATCCAAACTTCTTCAGCATCTTCACAATCAGATTGATTTGTATATGTTTCATTAGAACAAATCGATGCTTCTTCACAATAATTTTGATTTGTATATTGCGATATATGTAGATTAGTATTAGGATCTACACATATTGACCATGATAAGCATTCATTTTCAGTATAACCATTATCTGTTGATAACCCATTAGAACAATGCCCTGCTTGCTCACAGTCAGATTGATTATCATAATTTGGATTAGAACATTCTTTAAATTCAAAACAATATCCACTGTATTGCCAGTAAAAACCTGCATTTAGACAATCAGATTCATTTGTTATTGTATTTGTTGTTTCTGGCAATATCCAATCAGAACAATACCCACTATTTCCTTCACAAGATGATTTTGTCTTCCAGTAATCATTGGTACAGGAGCCACAAGTGACACATTGATTACAATCTCTACATTGAGGTTGACACTCTCCACAGGCTAAATCTGAACACTCATCAAACCAAACATATTCATCTACAGATATATAGGTTGAATATAATTCAATTTCATTGGGATCAATACTCCAGTCATTTAATTCAAATACTACTGGATCTATGGTTAATGATAAAAGCATCCCTTCAACAGGTGGCAAATTCTTCATATAAATTGAAGCAAATATTGATTCATCATCACTAAAGTCCCAATCACCATTATTAAAATCAAAATCAAATCCAATCTCAATACAATCAATCTCTCCTGTATTTCCCCCTACACAAATTCCACATGCGTCAATATAAGCTAATCCACCTAAAACGCCATGACAATCTTCAACACAATCATTCGAAGAGTTATCATCGCAAAAACCGCAATCATCTAAAACTGCACCACCGCAACACACATCATTACAGTCTATTCCTTGACCATCAAAACATGAGCCTCCACATATTTGACAATCATCCTCAATTAAATCACTCTCACATTCTCCAAAACAATCACAGCCAATACAATCATCACCAGATGGACATATAAACTCTTCAGGACATGAATATGATCCATTAGAACATAAAGATTCATCACCTTCTAAATCATGTGTTGCTAGGGGATTAAAATTACAATATGATGGATCCATGCACCCTAATATATCAAATGATAAAATCGGATTAGTAAAATAATCTAAATAATCCACTTCATTAATAGTTAAAGAAACAAAGTTTAGTTCAGTATCCATTGTAGATTCTATCATTGGATTAAATAAAATATTAAATATAGGTACTAAAATATCACTTGAAAATAAATTTTGCCCAATACTATAAATAACTAAGCTTAAACTAGAATTTTCTTCATCAATATTTTCTACAAATGAATTTACTCCATAAGATACCGTAGAATCTGATAATGGTGTATTAAATATATCTACTGTATTAATATTGATAATATTATGATTATAAATTACTTCAGCATCTAAAGATTCGAGAGCAGGTATATTCTGAGCATAGAGTGAAATGGGTAAATCTGTCGTACTTTCAGCAATATTATATAGTGTGTCTGACATTTCTATTACAATACAATCCTCATTTTCTGATGTTCCTGCAACACAATTATCACATGCATCAAAATAAGCTGAACCATTAGGGACATTATAACAATCTAGACAAGTATCATTCCAATTAGAATTTGTAGGACATAAATTTAAATTACACGGATTATTTTCAACATTATAAGGGGCACAATTTTCTCCGCTAACTTCTTCATCAACACAATTAGGTTCCAAACATGTACCACACTCATCAAACTGCGCACTACCAGCACACACACCATTACAATCTGCGTATTCACAACTGCCGTCATCTGCCGTAGCTAATGGATCATAATTACATGCCATTTCATCAAGACAACCACTACATGGTTCGTTATTTCCATTACAAACATTACATAGATCTAACATAAGGCAGTCTTCACCACCAGTACCATCCTCATTTTCACAAGTACAATTACCTTCACAATCAGAAAATAGACATGGATTATCTGGATCATCAATAGTTGCTTCTGGATCATAATTACATGCACTGAAATTTATACATCCTAAGGATCCTTCTCTTATATTGATTTGACCGTTTTGAGTATTTTCTAGTATATCAACATTTTCATTAATAATAAATTGAGTGAAATCTAAATGACTACTATCTGGTGGTGATGATATAGTCAAAAAATTAAGACTTATTATATGACCATCTCCCAAGAATACTTCTGATCCACCTATATTATACATAACTACAGCTAATGTATCAGAAATAATATTATAATTTAGGCTATAGCAAGAATTGCAAATCTCCATATTATTTTTAGTTACATTAATAACTTCAACAGCATCAGGATTAAAATGAATCTTGAAATTAATTGCCTCTATATTGGGAAAATCAAAAACATTTAGTGGAATAGAAACCTCTGCATCAGATACTGTTGAAACCTCATTAAGTGAAGCCGACTGGGCAAAAAGGATATTACTTAATATAATAAAAACATAAATAAGTTTAATTAAAACCATATTTTATATCCTTATTTAAGAAGGATCATTTTGTTCTGTAAAATTCTATCACCAACTTTAAGTCTAGAAAAATATATTCCACTTGGATGATAAGTTCCTGACCAAGTAACATTAAATGTACCAGCATTATAAATACCTTTAGCTAAAACATCTATAACTTCTCCATTAATATTATATATACTCAAATCAATATTCGACTGATTCTCTAGTGTCCAAGAAACTGTAGTATTTGGATTAAATGGATTAGGATAATTTTGTGCTAGGCTTGTTTTTTTAGGATTTGTATTTAATGTTAACTCAATTGCTTTTGAAATGATATTAGATTCAGAAATTAAAAAACCTCCATTATTAACTTTATCATTTATTTTAAACTTATCAAACCATATCTTTGCATTATCACATTGACCTATACAGTTAAAGTCTATTTGAGCTATTACACCACCAATTTTTTGCGGCATTGAAATGTTCCAGATCGCTGATTTTAGTTTTAAATTTACATTACTTAAAAAATTATAATGCTGATCATCAAAAACATCGGTATTATAATTGATTGAAACCTGGTTAATTTTGCTTGGATCGTAACCTATTTCAATATCAACTCCTTCAATGTATAAACTGTCAGGAATAATAACACTTAATGATGCAGATTCTTTATCTACTAGTTTATACCTTTCAAAATCTATACCTTCCACTTGAACACTTCGAGATAATAGATTGTCTGGATTCCATGTTCCATTAACGTCACCTAACCTATAGGCATAAAAATTTCTTGATGTATCATCAACAGCTAGTGGAAAATATTCAATTGCATTGGGGGCAAATACCCAATGCAATGAATCATCATTAAAATTAACCGGTAAATCAACAACATAGCGTGCCACCCTAGAGGCATCTAGGCCGCTAACGGTTCCATTCAAAGATACATCTGCAGCTATTACTTGGTGTGGATCTAATGAATATGCGCCAATTGAATACCTAGCAATTCTAGATGCATCCGTTGAAGTGAGCCCCCCAAGATCTTCAAATTTCTGTGGTTTTAAAATATAATTACCAGTTTCAATTTCATTAAATTGGAAGTTCCCTTCTAAATCAGAATATTGTGTATAAAAATTAGTATTATTATCATAATCTTCTAATGTGAATTGAACATTATTAATTTCCAAGCCATCATAATATAAAACATTACCTGAAATTTCAAATTGGCCCTGAATTGTAATTAATGAATTATTAATTTCCACAGGGATATTATTGATTAAAAAATTAGAAAACGTAATGTTTGTTGATTCTCCAAAATCACCGATTAAATCAAAAAAAATATTTGCAATAATTCCACCTCCTGGAAATGCATTTTCACTATATAAAATATCAACACTAACCGAATTATTATCTTCTATTGTTTCAATGCTAAAACCCCAAACATCTAATATTGTCCCCTCCAAAGTAGTATATAAATAATCTAATAATACCTCAGTACTATTAAATTCAAATTCAAAGTGGATACTCTCAATATATAAGCCATTATTATTCTCTAACATAATTGATAATACTTCGGTTGAATCTTGATACCCTACCACTAATTCTTCAGTAGTGAGTGTTATATATTGACAACAATCTGGATTACAAGGATTAGTTATATCTGGATCATAATTAAATGCATTAAAATCCATGCAGCCATAGCAAGATTCTGAATCACAGTTATTATCATCTATATTTGCTTCAGGCATATAATTACATGCATCCTCATCAGTACATCCATAAACACCATAATTCTGTGCATCAATTGTTAAATTAAACTTATCAGAATTTATAATATCTTCACCTTTATGTAATTGAACTGTCCAAAAAAAATGATCTATCATTAATTGGCTGATTTCTAAAATCTCAAGATCTAAGAAATAAGTTAATTGATTACCTAAAATAATATCAATCAGTATTTGCTCACTATCATCAGTGCATTCAGTATAAGTTTCATTCCATCCATCTGCATCACATTTTGAAAAAATCAAATGATACTCTAGATCTAAACCTTCATCTGAAAAAGTACCTTCCCAAGCAAATGGTAATGCATCAGCAAAATTATTATCTGAGTATACATCACCTTCGATATAATGAGTATGATTATTTTCTGGAGTTAATAATTTAAATGAATTCTCTTCTATTGGAGAACCAAAATTTTTAATTTCACCTACATCACCAATCTCATCATACAGGTATGGGCTAATATCTGTTTTCGGACTGATAGACCAATTCTCTGAATCATTATTATCTAAATTAGGATCATGTAATCGTAATGAATGGCCTCTAAATTGAGATTCATCAGGCCAACCTTCTATACCATCATCTGGATCTAATGAAAAAATCAATGAATCAATTAATGTATCATTTTTTGTTATAGTTATTATATTTGTTTCCTGATGACTTAGTGAAAATCCTGGGATATAAATACTATTGGGGAAATTATACCCTGCATATAACCACTCGCCATTAGCATTCGCATAAAAATCACCTATATCAGCAATTATCATATAGCTTTTTGGGGGAATTATAGTATTTAAGTTTAATTCAACTTCTATTTCTTCTCCGGTTTCTAATTCAATTTCTTCTTCATGAGATTCTATTATTTCATTATTAATCATCCAACCTTCTAAATCAATTGGAGTCTCTGTGAAATTATAAATTTCAACAAAATCAGGTAAATATGTACCCGAACCAGATCTTGTCAGAAATTCCGTTATTACAACTGTATTTTCTTGTGCATTCAAACAGTAAATACACATCCAAAATAAAACATTTAAATTCTTCATGATTTTAAAAATTCATCCTTTTTAGGTATTTATACGATAGGAATTTATAATAGAATCTATATAAATAGTGTGATTAAAGCAACATTATTGTAAAATTTATTATGCTGACTTTTGAATATTTTTTAAAATGGGTTTTTCTTCATTTCTTACCACCTGTTTAGTAATAATACATGTATCAATATTATTCATAGATGGAGCATTATACATAATATCTAACATAATATTTTCAAGTATTGACCGCAGTGCCCTTGCTCCAGTTTTCCTTTTTTTAGCTTCGACAACAATTTCGTTCAAAGCTTCTTCAGTAAATTCAAGATAAATATTATCAAGTAAAAATAAATGCTTATATTGTTTAATTAGTGCATTTTGGGGGTTAGATAGAATTGATATCATTTCATCATGTTTTAGTTCTTTTAAATAAGAAATAATAGGCAGTCTACCAACAAGCTCAGGAATAAAACCAAATTTGATTAAATCTTCAGGCATTATGTGAGAATATAAATTCTCTCCATTTTTACTTTCTTTAATTTTTCTAGTAAATCCTATACCTCCTCCAGATACTCGCTTCTCAATTACTTTGTCTAAGCCTTGAAATGCACCTCCACAAATAAATAAAATGTTTGAGGTATCAATAGTTACTAGCGCTTGTTCAGGATGTTTCCTACCTCCTTTAGGTGGAATATTGGCTTTTGTTCCTTCAAGTATTTTTAATAAAGCTTGCTGAACACCCTCTCCTGAAACATCTCTAGTAATGGAAGGATTTGCATCTTTCCTTGCTATTTTATCAATTTCATCAATATAAATAATTCCTTTTTCAGTAAGTCCCACATTGTAATCTGCAGACTGATACAATCTAAATAATATATTTTCTACATCTTCGCCAACATAACCTGATTCAGTTAATACAGTTGCATCAGCTATTGCAAATGGAACATTTAATAAATTAGCAAGGGATCGAGCAATTAGTGTTTTTCCTGTTCCTGTAGGGCCAACTAGCAAAATATTACTTTTTTCTAACTCTATGTCATTGACACTTTTCGATGAGCTAATCCTCTTATAATGATTATATACAGCTACCGAAACGGATTTTTTTGCAAACTCTTGCCCTATTATATATTGATCTAACTTATTTTTAATCTGTTTTGGTTTAAGATAAACAAATTTTTTATTTAATTTAGGGGACTCTAAATTTTTTTTTATTACTTGCTCTGCACTAATAATGCATTCATTACAGATAAATGCATTATCACCCTGAACTAAAAAATCTATTTTAGATTCAGGTAACTTGCAAAATGAGCATATTATTTTATTTTTCATAAATAATTTATCTTTTCTTTACTATTTGATCAATTAGACCATACTCTAACGCTTTATCAGCAGACATGAAATTATCTCGATTAGTATCTCTTTCTATTGCTTTAATAGACTTACCAGTATTCTTACTTAAAATATTATTTAATTTATCTCGTAAATATAGAATTTCTTTTGTGTGAATTTCTATATCAGTAGCTTGTCCTTGAACCCCGCCTAATGGTTGATGTATCATAACTCTTGAATTTGCAAGTGCCGACCTTTTCCCTTTTGTACCCGCACTCAATAAAACTGCAGCCATACTTGCAGCTTGCCCCATGCATATAGTTGAAATTTCAGGTTTGATATAATTCATTGTATCTAAAATTCCAAATCCTGAAGTAATTACCCCACCGGGACTATTAATATACATATAAATTTCTTTTTCAGGGTCTTCAGCTTCTAAAAATAATAATTGAGCAATAACAAGGCTTGATATATGGTCATCTATAGGTGCACCTAAAAAAATAATTCTTTCTTTTAATAATCTAGAATAAA
>CAYFHL010000022.1:0-16159 GCA_964342955.1 uncultured bacterium | reverse complement strand
TGTATTCCAAATAGATGATTGTTTGATTTCAATATTAAGAATTTTATTTTTAGGGAAAAATTGTAAAACTTCATCTAGAAATGGAATAGTGTGATTATTATTTTTATTATCTTTAATGAAGTACTTTTTTATTTCTTTAGAATCTAACATATCTATTCTTTTATTTGGGAAACCTAAATTAGATAAATCCCAATCATGATATATAATTAATTCTTTATCTTTAGAAAATTGTACATCTAATTCGATTCCATCAATTTGATGATTCAATACTTTTTTAAAACCAGCAATTGTATTTTCAGGTGCGCTAACTGGCATTCCTCTGTGTCCAAGCTTGATAAAATTATTAGAAAAAAAAATTGGTGAAATAGGCTTCCAAGTAATAAAGTGCCAAATAATAATTAAAATTAGGGTAAGAGATGTAATTAAAATAAAATTCATAGATTGATAAATAATAAAACCAAATGTAAAAAATTAATTGCTTTTCAACTTGTATTAAATTGTTATTATATACGAATATTCCTATAAATAATTTAATAATTTATAGATATATTAAATTTTTTATCTATTTTATGGAGAAATTTTTTTGAATAAAGAAGAATTATGGGAAAAATGTCAAATTTATATTCGTGATCGAATACCAGAACAGGCATATCAAACATGGTTTGATGGTATTAAACCATACAGCTTGAATGAAGAAGAAATCACACTTCAGGTTCCTAATCAATTTCATTTTGAATGGCTGGAATCAAAGTATAGAATTTTAATAGATGATGCTCTCAAAAAAGAAGCTAAACAACCTTTAATTGTTAACTATAGTATTGTAATTAGCAATAAAAATTCTGAAAAAATTCCGAGCTTAACTTCTAATGACAACCCAATTCCTCAGACATATCACCAAAGATCACAATTAAATTTAAGATATACATTTGAAAACTTTATTGAAGGAAAGAGTAATATGTTTGCAAAAGCTGCAGCAATTAATGTATCAGATTCTCCTGGCCAAACTCCATATAATCCATTGCTAATATATAGTAATCCTGGTCTAGGTAAAACACATTTATTACAAGCTATTGGAAATAGTGTTCTTAGAGGAAATCCTAATTTAAAAGTGGTTTATTTAACTAGTGAAAAATTTATGTTAGATTTTATTAGTGCAATTCAAAAAAATAAATCTGCAGAATTTTCTAATACATATAGGCAAGTAGATATGCTATTATTAGATGACGCACAATTTTTTCAGTCAAAAGAAGCCACTCAGGAACAATTCTTTCATCTTTTTAATAATTTGTACCAACAAGGGAAACAAATAGTACTTACTACTGATCGCCATCCAAATGAATTGACAAAATTAAAAGAGAGACTTATATCAAGGTTTCAATCTGGTTTGATAGTTGATATTTCTCAGCCAGATTTAGAAACAAGAATAGCAATATTGATGAAGAAAGCTGAAGATGAAAATTTGGAAATTCCATATAATGTGACTGAATTTATTGCATCTGGAGTAACTAGCGATATCCGTAGTATGGAAGGGGCATTAGTTAAATTACTTGCACTATCATCATTAAAGAGGGAAGATATAACAATAAGTCTAGCCCGGCAAGTTCTTAAGGACTTAATTGGCGAATCAGCATTTTTAGATATATCAATCAATCATGTTTCACAGTATGTATGTAATAAAATGGAAGTAAATGAAAGACAGATCAATGGAAAAAGCAGAACAATGAATATTGCCCTAGCACGACAAATTGCAATGTACTTATCAAGGGAACTTACCAAATCATCGTTATCAAATATTGGAATGCACTTTGGCAAACGAGATCATTCAACAGTGATTCATGCTTGTAAAACAATTGAAACTAAAATAAATAATGATAAGGAATTTGAAACGAATATTAAAAAAATGAAGCAAGATCTTTCAACAAAATCAAAATAAAACGAGGCTTATTAAATGGAAAAAATATTGGTAATTGATGATGATAATAAACTAATTGAATTATTGGATGAATTTTTAAGATCTTATAATTATGAGGTAGTAACTAAAAATTTGCCGGAAGAGGGATTAAAATTTTTAGATAACAACACCGTAGATCTTGTTATTTTAGATATAATGTTGCCTGTAATGGATGGTTTCAAAGTACTTAAAGAAATCAGGAAAACATCAATGGTGCCAGTAATTATGTTAACTGCAAGAGGTGAAACTACTGATAAAATAGTTGGTTTAGAGTTAGGTGCAGATGATTATTTGCCTAAACCTTTTGAACCAAGAGAACTTTTAGCTAGAATACAATCAATTTTAAGAAGAAGTAATTCGCCATTGGAAATGGTATCTGAAATAAATTATGAAGGGTTAACAATTAATAAACAAAAGAAAGAAGTAATGGTTGACAAAAAGGTGATTCAGCTTTCAACAACAGAATATGATGCACTTATTTTATTTATTGATAATACGGGAAAAACTCTTGATCGTGAATTTTTAGTTGAAAATTTAAGAGGTATTACATGGCAGTCATATGATAGATCCGTTGATGTTTTAGTAAGTAGACTAAGAGGCAAGTTAGGTGAAACACCTTCTAAAACACGATTTATTAAAACGATACATGGTATAGGATATACTTTTATTGGAGTACCTATTGATTAATTTTTTTTCTAAAAAAATTAGACGGAGTCTATTTTTTAGATTAGGAAATTTAATCTTTCTGTTTACTATTGCACAAATTACTGCTTTGTATTATGAAATTGAATATTCTTATACTACTCAGGATACAATCTTAGATGCACATGAAATGTATTTTTATTCAGAAATGGTAACTAGCTGGGGTTCGCCACCTGATACGATCAAAGTTAAAAAGCAATTAGAAAATCTTCAGATTTGGGGTGGTGTGTATACAAAAAATATTTCAGAAAATGGTCAAACAGTCCCTGATAAAATATTCTGGTCTAATTTACCTAATAGTATTAATGTTAATGAATTTTATCACTGGATTACGAGTATTGATTATATGGAACTTTACAATTTTGATATACCACTTTTAATTTACCATGGTGAAATTAATTATCTTCCAGTAACTGTAGTTGATGATGGCCAATATTTATATTACTTAATTATTGATTTTGAACCACCAAATGAACTAGATAATTTTGTAGTATCTTCATTATTAACAATATTTTTTATGATTGGATTGTATTTATTTATAAGAAGATATCTTGAACCGGTATCATTAATAAAAAATAGAATAATAAAATTAGAGAAAGGAGATTTAGATTCTCAAGTATCAATAATCGGTGATAATGAATTATCAGATTTATCGAAAAGTATAAATAAGATGATTAAAGATATTAGAATTTTACTTAATCAAAAACATCAACTTTTATTAGATGTCAGTCATGAGTTGAGATCTCCTTTAGCAAGAATGAAATTATTAATAGAAATGATGCCTAAGCATAAAAATATAGAAAAATTAAATAATGAAGTAACCTATTTAGATGGTATGATTTCAAATTTACTTTTATCTGATAAACTATCGATACCTTATACAAATTTAGATATTAAGGATACAAATTTAAATAACTTAATAAGGGAAGTAGTAGATATGTTCCCAAAATATAAAAAACAAATTAAAATTAATCATTCTAATGAAAAAATTTATAGTGCAATTGACGATACAAAAATAACTATAGCTCTTAGAAATTTAATTGATAATGGTATTAAATATGGTAATAATAAGCCAATATTAATTTCATATAAAAAAGAAAAATATTTAGAAATCATAATTACTGACAATGGGATTGGAATATCTAATCAAAATTTAGGTAAAATAGCTAAGCCATTTTATAGAATAAACACTGACAATTCTGTTATGGGTTTTGGTTTAGGATTGACAATATGCAAGAAGATAATAGAGGCACACAAAGGACAGTTAATAATACAGAGTGAAATTGGAAAAGGCTCTAGCTTTATAGTAAAAATTCCACTAAATTAAATTTATATTATTATAATAAATTAAAGGGAATTGATGCAAAGAAATAGTATTAATAAGGCAATCATTATAGGTCATATTGGTAATAAACCGGAAGGTAGATATACACAATCTGGTGTATCGACAGCAAGCTTTTCTGTCGCAACAAATGAATCATGGATAGATACAGATAAAATAAAGCAAGAAAAAACAGAGTGGCATAATATTGTAGCATGGAACAAATTAGCTGATTTTGCAACTGAGTATCTTAATAAAGGCCAGCTTGTGTATATAGAAGGAAAGCTTCAGACTCGTTCTTATAATGATAAAGATGGTATAAAAAAGTGGATTACGGAAATTGTTTGCACCTCGCTTACTCCTCTAGATTGGAAATCAAAGAAGAATTCAGAAGAAGTAAATACGCCAACTAATACATTATCAAATGATGACACTATGTCGCAATAATATCAGAATTATCTTGTTTGATATATATAAAATTTTTAAATTTACACAGACGGAGGGTTGTATTATGAAGGTATTAATTAAAATATTGTTAGTTTGTGTGCTTATTGGAAGTTTTGTTTTTTCAAGAGATTTAGCAAAAGATTCTAAGAGGGAAAGTGTATCTAAAGACTATGCTAATTATTTGATTTTAGATGGAGAATTATCGGATAATGATGACCTTGATCGTAAGCGATCACATAAGCGTAGAAGAAGAATTAAAAAACCTATTAAAGGATTAAGATAGGATAATATCAAATTAATTTTCAGAAAAAGGCGTCGGTTATGGCGCCTTTTTTATTATAATTTATAATCATGGAAAAAAATAAAATAATACTATTTATCGTTATCAGTTTCATATTGTTTCAAAACTGCTCTACTAGTAGCATGGAGTATAGATCTGCAACAACTGCAGCGAGAAGTGAAAAAAATTTACAAAGAGCTGAAGAATGGGGAATTAAGGCATTAGATGTTGAGCCATTAAATGCTCAGCCAGCATATTTTTTAGCTACCGAAGTATATCTTCCTCAAAAAAAATATAAAAAGATGGCTGCAATGCTTTCAGAAGCAATTAAAAGAAACCCAGATCAAAGGTTAGAAAAACCATTTAGGTTAGATGGTGCTCCAGTTGAAACAATTGCTCAGGGAGTAGCAGCATATCGAGAGCAAGAATGGGCAAGTGTATATAACAAAGCTGTAGAATATATTCAAGATGCAAATAATGTTAATAAATCTGATAAAGTAAAACATATTGAACAAGCAAAGGAGCAGCTAGAATTAGCTATGCTAGTCAATCCCCAAAATGTGGAATCATATAATACTCTAGCTGTTCTTTATTTGCAAGGTGATAATTTATTAAAATCTAAAGAAATAATTGATTTAGGTCTTAGTATTTCGAATTCAAACTACATGTTGTGGCAACTCAAGGGAGATATTGCTTCAAGTGAGAAAGACTTTACTAGTGCAATTAAATATTATGAAAAATCTATTATAAATACAGAAGATCCTAGCTCAATTATGAGAAAATTAATTTTTGTATATATAGATATAGGTGAAAACGAGAAAGCAATTGAATATTCTAATGATTTATTAGATAAATATCCCAATGATCCTGATTTATATTATAATGTGGGCGTTTTATATCAGAGGCTTTCTATAGAGTCATTTGAACCAGCATTGGAAATATTTAACAAACTATCAAAAGATTCGGATGAAAAAATAATTATAGATGTATATAAATCATTTAAGCAAGCAAGAAAGTATGCTTATAACGCAAAGGATAACTTTCTTCAAGCTAGTGATTTAGAAATAGAAGAAACTTCTACTAGGCAAGCAGTGTCAGAAATGAGAAAATTATTAGATAATCTTGATGAT
The DNA here is from genome assembly GCA_964342955.1 of uncultured bacterium. GTDB lineage: Bacteria > Fidelibacterota > Marinisomatia > SCGC-AAA003-L08 > D37C17 > CAYFHL01. The sequence continues at coordinate 10,328 of CAYFHL010000022.1, read as the reverse complement.
ACATTCTTACCTTCAATTAAAGAAAGAGCAGCTAAAGCTAATATCAAGCTAAATTAATTAAGTCCTTTTATTTAATCCGTTTTCTTTTTATGATATATTCTGAAAGGGCTATATCTAATCTTTGATTAGTATAAATTGGAACGTAATCAATTTTTTTTTCTCTACATTTATTTTTATAATAAATACACAAATCATTAATTGATGATTTATATTCTTCTCTTATATGTCTTGGATCTGTAATAATGCTTTCTCCGGTTTCCATATCTTCAAAACGAATATTTTCAGAAAAATCTAATTCTACTTCCTGAAGGTCTAAAATATGAAAAACAATGACTTCATGGCCTTTGTACCTAAAATGTTGAAGACCAGAAATGACATCTTCTGGATTATCAAATAAATCAGAAATTAATATAATAAGTCCTCTTTTATTTATAGAATCAGCAGTTTCATGTAGAATTTTTGAAATTTTAGTATCTGATCCAGGTTTCACGTTTTCTAATTTTGAAAGCAATAAATTGAGATGGCTATTTTTTGAACGGGGAGGAATATATGATTTAATAACATTATCAAATAATGTTAAGCTAACGGCATCTTGCTGCCTCAACATTAAATATGCTAATGATGCAGATAGAATCTGGCCATACTCAAGCTTGCTAACTTGTTCAGATTTATAATGCATTGATTTACTTTTATCTAATAAAATATAAGATTTGAGGTTTGTTTCTTCTTCAAATTGTTTTATAAAATATTTGTCAGTTTTCCCCCAAAGTTTCCAATCTATATGGCGAATTTCATCACCAATAGTATAAGATCGATGTTCTGAAAATTCAACAGAAAAACCATGATATGGGCTTTTATGTAGGCCAACAATAAACCCTTCAACTACAAGACTTGCTTTTAATGACATATTATCTAATCGTGCAATTAATTTAGGATTTAAAAATTTAGATTTAGACATTTATTAAATTGATTTTATTAACTCTGAAAGAATATCATCTCGTGATATACCATCTGCTTCAGAATTAAAATTTGGAATAATTCTATGTCTTAATACTGGATTAATCATGCTATTAACATCATCAATATCAGGTGTGGATCTACCCTCAATCAAAGCTTTTGCTTTTGCACCCAAAATTAGAGATATACTAGCCCTTGGTCCTGCTCCCCATTCGATCCAGTCTTTTGTTGGTTTTGGGAGGTTATCATTACTTGTTTTTCTAGTACTATTAACAAAATTAACAGCATATTCAATTACATTATCTGCAACAGGAGTATTTCTAACTAATTCCTGATATTCCAATATTTCTTTAGAACTAATAAGAGGTTTAATATTTGGTAAATCTTCACTCGTTGCTGATTTAATAATTTTTATTTCTTCTTTAATCGAAGGATAATGAATCATAAGATTAAACATAAAACGATCTAATTCTGCTTCAGGCAATGGATAAGTTCCTTCCTGTTCTATAGGATTTTGTGTTGCAAGAACAAAGAAGGGTTCATCAAGTTTATAGTTTTTTCCACCAGCTGTTAATTTATATTCTTGCATAGCCTCAAGTAGGGCTGATTGAGTTTTTGGTGGAGTTCTATTTATTTCATCAGCAAGGATAATATTTGCAAAAATAGGACCCTTAAAAAACTTAAATTGACGTTTACCTTCAATTTCATCAATAATTTCTGTCCCAGTAATATCTGATGGCATAAGATCAGGCGTAAATTGAATTCTATTAAATTTAAGATCAAGAACATTTGCTAGAGTTTTGATTAATAATGTTTTTGCAAGCCCCGGAACCCCTTCTAATAACACATGCCCTTTACATAAGAGAGCAATAAACAAATTATTAATTATGGTTTCTTGCCCAATTATAATTTTAGAAATTTCAGTAAAAAGGTTATTTTTATCAGTTTCTAATTTCTCTAATAGTTTAACATTATCCATTATTTCCCTTAATAATTAAGATTTAAATCTAAAAGAATAGATTTTTTGGTACAATTAAAATTACGTATTGAAGCGTAAAAATTTTGTTAAATTTCGCATATAAATATTAATAAGTAAAAATGTTATCTAAAAAAAATATAATAAAAGGCATGAGCCTAAAAAAATTACAAGGATGGTGCAATGATAATAATATTAAAAAATATAATGCTATTCAAATTTTTGAATGGTTATATAGACATGGAATAATGGATGCACAATTAATGTTAAATATTAAAAAGGATTTAAGGCAATTATTATATAAAAATTTTGAATTTAAAACATTAAATATAAAAAGAAAAATTTCTTCAAAAACTCAGGCAACAGTAAAATTTTTATTTGAAACTTTAGATAATAAATTCATTGAAACTGTTAGTATGATTGAAAAAAATAGACATACAGTTTGTATATCTTCTCAAATAGGATGTACACTAAATTGTGATTTTTGTGATACCGGTAAGATGGGACTATTTAGGAATCTTTCTTCGGGCGAAATAATTGATCAGTTAATCTTTGTAAGAAAAGAAATAGAAACGCCTATTACAAACGTAGTTTTTATGGGTATGGGGGAGCCTTTTTATAATTATGAAAATGTAATGGATGCAGCAGATATTTTTCATCATCCTAAAGGTTTTAATTTAAGTTCTTCAAAAATCACAATCTCAACTGCAGGTGTTTTACCTGAAATAACAAAATTTGTTAATGAAAAAAGAAAATATAACTTAGCAATTTCATTAAATGCTTCAAATAATATAAATAGAACACAAATAATGCCAATTAACAAAAAATGGAATATTAAGGAAATAGTAAAGAGTGGTACATTGTATAGTAATCAAAAAAATAAAAATATTATGTTCGAGTATGTTTTAATTAAAGATATCAATGATAGTAAAGATAATGCAGAAGAACTTTCCAATCTATTAAAGGGAACATTTTCAAAAATAAATTTAATTCCGTATAATGAAACAAAGGGTAAATATAAAAGGCCCTCAACAGAATCTATTAATAGTTTTGTAAAAATATTAGATGAAAAAAAAGATAGATATCAAGTTTTAGTACGTTGGAGCAAAGGTCAAGATATAGAAGCTGGATGTGGTCAATTAGCTACTCAATATTAATGATTGAATCAAAATTTATAAAATACATAAAGTCAAAAATAAGAGTTTCTCCTGATATAGCAATAATTTTAGGTTCAGGGCTCGGTGGGTTTACAAAATATTTAAAAAATAAAATTATAATTTCTTATAATGAAATAGAAAATTATCCTAAATCAACAGTTAAAGGCCATAATGGTGAATTTATTTTTGGTTTTTATGAAGATGTACCAATTATTTGTGCAAGTGGAAGGTTCCATTATTATGAAGGACATGCATTGAATACTGTTAGAATGCCCATTAGATTAATAAAAAATCTTCAATGTAATAACATTATTATAACAGGTGCTGCTGGATGTTTAAATAAGGATTGGAGTCTGGGTGATTTAATGTTAATTAAAGGATATATAGATTATAGTTATCTAAAAACAAATACTAAACCAGAAATTGTCAAAATATTTAAAAAAGATAATGTTTTTTTTAGTAAGATTAAAAAGGATCTACAAAAAAATAAAATATCATTTAGAAAAGGAATTTATACATGGACAATTGGACCTAGTTATGAGACAGTAGCTGAAATTAATGATATAATTTGTATTGGAGGAGATGCAGTTGGCATGTCTACTGTACCAGAAATTATTGAATCTATTAGGCTTGAAATGAATGTTTTAGGGGTAACCTGTTTAACAAATTATGGAGCAGGTTTGACTAAAACTAAGCCAAGTCATAAAGAAGTATTGCTTCAATCTAAGAAATCAATTAAAAATTTTACAAAATTACTTTTAACTATTATAGAAAATTATGAAAAATAAATTTTTCAATTAATTCTATAAAGTCATCTTTTCCAATTCAATTTGTTATAATTAACAATTTATTTTTTTTTAAAAATATAAATATTAAAGGTAAGCAAACTAGATACATTAATATTCCATATACTCCCGAACTAAGGCTAAATAAAGATATAGCTTCACTTGTAGGCATTATAATATTACCAAGAGTAATTCCTACTGTAGCATTTTGAATTCCAGATTCTATAGCTATTGTAATAGATTTTGATTGTCCTACATTACATAATTGAGCACTACTATAACTAATAAATATCATAAAAATAATCAGTGTAATTATGGATGGTCCTAGTACATTAAGATTATTTATGAATGTTGTCCATTCACTTGCTAATGCACCAATTACAATAATAACAAATAAGATAGTTGATACCTTATTTCTAATTGAACTAAATGATTTTGAAAAATCATTAAATTTTGTATTAATATATAATCCTAAACAAACTGGAACGGCTGTAATTATAAACATTGTCAATCCTAGATCAAAAATATTAATTGGTGGAGCTTCAGTGCCCATAAAATATTCTATTGAAAAATCTACAATGAGTGGTAAAGTAATAACGGTTAGGATGCTTGTTATAGCAGTAAATGATATGGATAAAGCTGTGTCACCTTTAGCAAGTTTTGTAATTATATTAGAAGTAACTCCACCAGGACAACAAGCAAGAATCATTATACCAACAGCCAATTCACTAGATAAAGAAAAAATTGATGCAATAAAAAAAGCTACTATTGGCAAAACAATCATTTGATTTATTAGACCGATTAGAAAAGCTTTAGGATTTTTTAACACTCTTTTGAAGTCTGAAGTAGTCAAACCAAGGCCTAATGAAAGCATTATAAAAATAAGTGATAATGGCAATAAGACATCAATTATCATAATATAAAAAAATATTAGATTATGATAAAGAGAGATTTATAATCATAATAACATCAATAATATCAAGTAAGTCATCATTATTAATATCAGCATTATTATGGTTATGATTTGTAGATAAAACAATATTCGCTAGTAAAATAACATCAGCTATATTAATAAGACCATCTTCATTTAAATCTCCATTGATAGGGTCTAAATTAATATTAGTTATTAAAGTAATAAGAAAATTTTGTAATTCATTTGGTAGGCCATCAGTTACATTTTGATGTAAAACCAAGTTTCCTAAATGATCTAATATATACAAATCTCTTTGTTCTGCATCCCATGTTGTCCAAGTATCCCATGGAAATTCTTCACCACATACACTTGATATATGTGCATCTTCTCCATTAGTTGTCCAATTAGGTAGCATACTACCACCTTGATCAGTCTTACCAATTCCAATTAATTTAACTTGAGTTAAATTGTTAGTTAATAAATTTTCATAAATTTGATTAAGTTCGCCGAACCTTTGAGTGCATTCACCTCATCCATAGTGTCCAAAATAATGAATAGTTACCTCATTAGCAAAATAATATGGACCAACATTAGTACCATAAAATTCAGAGCTTGAATTTAAATCTTCAAGTGAATAATTATATTCACTGTATAGGAATGAAAGGGTTATAATTATAAATATATTTATTTTAGGCATTGAAGTTCCTTCAATATTTTATTGTTTAAATTAAAATATTATTTTATTAATCAAAAAAAGGTTTTTACATTTTCAATTGGTCTACCAAGAATTGCTTTATCCCCTCTTACTATAATAGGTCGTTCTATTAATCTAGGGTTTTCAGACATATATTTAAATAGAACCTTTTCATTATCAATAAATGCTGCTAAATCTAATTCTTTAAATAAAGTATCTTTTTTACGAATGAAATTTTTTGGTGGGAGCTTCAATTTTTTACTTAAAGATTTCAGTTCATCTTCAGTTAGAGGTTCTTTTAAATATTCAATAATTTTAAAATCTAAACTTAGATTATTAAGAATCTTTAAAGACTCACGACTTTTACTTCAATGAGGGTTGTGGTAGATTATAATACTCATTAAAATTCTCCTTTTGATTTGATAATATTATCATTGAATTTACAATAAAAATAATTAATAAATTATTTTAATAAATTAATAATTAATAATAGTTTCAATTTTATGCCGGAATTACCTGAAGTACAAGCAGTTGTAAATTTTTTAAATCCAATATTTAAGAATAGTCAAATTAAATCAATTTCTAGTCCTAATAATTATCATAATGTTTTTGAAAATGGCTCTTTAAATGATTATAAAAATTTTTTAAAAAATAAAAAAATAAAATTAATATGGAGGAGGGGAAAGTATATTATTTTTAATTTTAATAATGGCTTTCTATTAATTCATCTTCGAATGACGGGACAGTTAAAGTTAGCTTTAGATGTTCCCAAAGATTTAAAGTATATATCATTTAAAATTAATTTTTTTGATAATAAAAAATTATATTTTAAGGATGTTAGAAAATTTGGAAGAGTGTATATTAAAAAAAATATAAATGATCTTAATCAATATTTAGGAGTAGAACCTTTATCGGATTCTTTTACAAAAGATTGGCTATATAAAAATTTGTTAGTAAGAAATCGCATGATTAAACCACTTTTACTAGATCAAACTATAATTGCTGGTTTGGGCAATATATATGTTGATGAATCTCTATGGGAGGCAGGTATTCATCCTAAAATGATTTCATCTAAAATAACTAGAATAAAATCAAATAGATTATTTTATGCTATTAAAAATATCCTGATGGATTCAATTATGTTTAACGGTACAACTATTATTAACTTTTCTTATGGAAATAATATAGTTGGAGGATTCCAAAAGAAACTTAAAGTTTTTAGGAAGAATAATAATCCATGTCCAAAGTGCAAAACATCTATTTTAAAAATATTTGTTTCTCAAAGAGGAACACACTTTTGTAAAAGATGTCAACCTAAAAAATTATAATAAATATTAAATTAGGAGTAAAATGTTAATATCACCAGATGAGGTCCAAAAATCTATTTCATTATATAATTGGCAATACAAAAATAATAAAATTTATAAATCATACTCTTTTAAAACTTATATTGAAGGTGTTGATTTCATTAATCGAATTGTTAAAGTTGCTGAAAGGAATAATCATCATCCTGATATATTTCTTACATGGTGCAAAGTAGAAATATCAATCACATCACATGACTTAGGTGGTGTCACTACTAAATGTATTAATTTAGCAACCAGCATTGAAAATATTATTAATTAATTATGTCTAATTGGAAAGAAGTAGGTTTAATCAACGAATTTAGAAAAGGGAATAAATGGTTGATAGAGGTAGAAGAAAAGCCTATTGCTCTATTTAAATATAAAAATAAATTTTATGCTATAAAAAATGGCTGTATGCATCAAGGTTTTCCCTTAGCTGAAGGGAATTTTAAATCTTATATGGTTGAGTGTCCATTACATGGGTGGGTTTATGATATTAGAGATGGAAAATGTTTGTCTCTTGAAAAGAAGTTTACAAAAAGTTATGAATTAAGAATTAAAGAAGATAAAATTGAAATTAAATTAGATTAAGTTTTTTTGAGGCAATTAACAGAAAACATACCATAAGAAAAATTAGTCCCCCAATTTTTCTATTATTGTATATAATTTTACTTTTTGCAATCATAGTATAATCTTCATTCATAAAATTTTCAATCCCAAAATTCCAAAATAAAGTATCGCTAATTAATGTATCAGAATTAGAAAATTTGATTTCTCCGGGAAGGATGGTATAATGATTGAAATCATCATCCATTAATTCTAAAGTAATTTCCAATTCATATTCCAGAGTTTGAAAAATAGAATCCATATCAAAATATAGATTAGGTTGTACCGGTTGCATTATAACATCTAGTCCTGCTTGCTTATAATAATCATATTCATTTAATATTATTGAATCAGGAAGTTCTTGGATACTTTTGATCCAATCATCTAATGATGATTTAATAATTGGACGTGTATTCCATCCTATATTTGATTGATTAAGTGTTTCGTTTAAAAGATAATCTAATGTTTGTCTTACCCATCCTACTGGTGGATTTTCAGGATTTTGTATTAAATTTGATACTAAAGGATATTTCTTATTTACATCTCTATTTTCGAATGTCCATTTAAAATGATAAGTTTCTAAAAAAAATAAATTAAAATGGTTTATTTCCATAGGATGTTTTAATAATGCTTGAAAGGGTATAGAATCACTATTAAAAAAGGTTATAGGAAAATTTTCATTTTTATCTGATAATTTATATGCTCTATAATCAAAAGTTTCTGCATCCAAATTTTCATTAATTGTTGATATAATATTCCATTTTGAATTATCAGGCATTGGAAAATCAAAGTTTATTAAATCGTCCCTATCACCATGTCCATTATATTCAAAGTAATAATTTCCATCTGGGTGAATATTTAAAAAAAATTTATGTTCAACACAAGATAGGCTGAACATAAACAGTAAATATATAATAATAATTTTCTTATATTTTTTCATTTTTAAATTGATTTATATGATATGATATTCCCTCTATTTAATAAAAAATTTGGATCTAAAATTGATTTAATATTATTTATTTGTAAGACAGCATCTTTACTAAAGCATTCAATGAAATCATTTATTTTCCTTTTTCCAGTGCCATGTTCAGCAGAATAGACACCACCAAGTTTTGCAGATATCTTTACAATTTTATCATACACAGCGAGGGCTTTTTTTTGCTGTTTTCTATTAGGAATTAAATGAAAGTGTAAGTGACAGTCTCCTAAATGTCCAAAAAGCAAATATTCAATTTTTGCTTTCTTTAATTCTTTATGTGCAAAATTTAAAAAGGAAGAAAAGTTTTCAGGTGGAACTATTGTATCTGTTAAAATACTTATGGTATTTAACCTACGAGTTTTATTCAGTGCATTTACAGGGATAGAATGTCTTGCTTCAAAAAACATTTTCCAATTAGTTGGGTCATTTAATATTAATATTTTTTCAAGTTGAATTTCACAATTTGATTGTTTTAGAAGATTAAACCATTTATCTGCTATTTGTTCAATTGAATTTTTGTATAGAGGTATTTGTAGATATATGCCTACTTCATTCTTATTAGAGAATAGTTCACTTCTTCTATTCATATAATTTTGTGAATTATAACCAAAGTATTCAAGAGCAGTTATTTTTGAAAGGTTACCATTAAAATAATTACTCAAATATTTATGAAATGCAATAGCACTTTTTTCTCTAGGTAAAGTAAAAAATAGATTTAAAAAATCATTTGGCATTTTTTTTAAATTAAATGTTACCTTTGTAATTATTCCAAAGATCCCTTCACTACCTATCATAAAGTCTACTAAATCAACTTTACCATCATCTGATGAAAAAGGACCGCTTGCATTCTTTATTTTGGGACGAGGATATGTTAATACAGGTAAAACGATTTTCTTATTTGGATAATTTAAAATAAACTGTCCATTTTTTGATAGGTACTGATTTCTATTGCAAGAAACTTTATATCCATCGGGAGTGACAAAATCAATACCTTCAACCCAAAATCTTGTAGCACCTTCATCCCCTGGGATGAATCCCGATGCATTACATGCTAAAGTACCTCCAACAAGAGCTTCTTTTCGACTTGTCGGATCGACTGGATAGTATAATTTTTTTTGAGATTGATTTAAAACTTCCTGACGAAAATTTTCTAAAAATATTCCAACGGGAGATTCTACTGTTTTATTTTTTAAATTTACTTTAATTTCAGGTAAGATCATTTTTTCTATAGAAATTATGATCCCACCATTTGGTGTTGCACCTCCATTTAAACTTGTACGACCTGCAGAGATTGTAATAGTCGTATTATTTTTTTTACATGCATATAAAATAATGGCACACTCTTTATCATCTTTAGGCTTTAATAATCCGTTCGCAGTACCCGCCATATTTGAACTATCTTGTTTATAGTTAGTAATTGTTTTTAAATCAATTGAAGATGAAATATTAAAATGAGAATTTAAAAATATGATCAAATCCTCTGAAGTTAAATGATTTTCATTTAGATGAGATAAAACTTCTAAGTTCTGTTCTGATATTATGGATTTAAGTTTAATATTGTGCTTATTCATTAGATTAAAAAAAGTTACAATAATTTTTTTACTAGAAAGATCATACTTGTAAATTACTCACCAATAAACAAATAAATTAAATGAAACTTCAAGGAATTGATTATTTAAATATTTCACCTTTATTTTCCGATGATGATATAATGGTTCAACGTACTACCAGAGAATTCGTTGAAAAAGATGTTATGCCGATAATAGAGGATCATTATAGGAAAGGTTCTTTCCCTAGCCATCTGATTCCTCAATTAGGAGAGATGGGTTTTTTAGGAATTAATTTACCTCAAAAATATGGCGGAGGAGGGTTTAATAGTTTAGCTTATGGATTAGTATGTCAGGAATTAGAAAGA
>CAYFHL010000021.1:0-16455 GCA_964342955.1 uncultured bacterium | reverse complement strand
ATATTATAGAAGATAAAACGGTATGGTCTAACTCATATAATAATAAACTTACAGACATTTTTATGGTTCAAGATGGTATCGCAGCGCAAATTGTAGAACAATTGAATGAAAAACTAACTATTTCATCAGCTGATATTTCAGCAACAAGACGAGCATCAACAGGAAATATGGAAGCTTATAATCTCGTTGATCAAGCAATAAACATTTTATTAAATCGCAGAATTTCTAATGCCAATATAGGTGCTATGGTTATACCATTAATGGAAAAAGCAATATCCCTAGACTCTACTTATGCAGAGGCATATTCTTATTTAGCTTTAGGAAAATTACTACCAACTATGAGAGAAGATTATAGTGAAGAAATGGATATAATTTTTGAAGAGTGTATGTTTTTACTTCAAAAAGCATTATCATATAACCCCGATCATGAGTTGGCAGGGGGATTATCTATAATGATACCTATGGCGCAAATGCAAATATCTGAGAATTTTGATGTATTTAAAGTTAGAAGACTAGCAATTCAAATGGATGCATACTTATCTAAATTTCCTGATTCACCTTTTGCATTATCTGTCGTAGGATTTTTTTACGGCATGAAATATATGTTATTTGAAGATGAAGCTGATATAACAATAGCTTTAGAAATGACTCTCAAATCACATGAAATTATTAAAAAATCTATTTTTAAAATCAAAGATCCACTTTATTTACATGCAAATAACAATAATTTTGATTTTATACCTCAATTATATATGATAAAAGGTAAGCATGATGAAGCTTTAGAATTTGTAATAGATAATAAAAAAATGATTTGCCTAGATGGCACATATGAATGTTTAGAGACAGAAAAATTAAATTCTTTTGAAGGAGGATTTTACCATAGTTTTTATTATGAAGAGGCCTTAGAATTGATTGATATTACATTGAGTAGAACTGCAGATGAATTGAATTTAGAGGGAGAAGATATAGGAATAAAAAAACAGGCTTATTATCGCACAGGAATGATTAACATGAAATGGGGAGAATATGCTAAAGCAATAGAAGGATTTATGAATGCTGAAAAGTTAGTTTTAGATTATCCAGATGTTAATCATGCTGCATGGTGGAGCCCTCATTATAAGCTTCGTATTGGTCAAACATATATGCTTATGAAAAATTATAAAAAAGCAGCTGAATATTATTTAAAATCTTTTAATCAAGCAAGAGAGTTAATAGCTAGTAATGAAAGGTTAAAGAATAATGAAAGTGAACACAACTATTGGACAGAAAGAGAATCAATATGTTATTATGGATATCTAGAAGGTTTGTTAAATAATCATGAATCATCAGAGAAACATATCAATGAATGTATTGATATGATTAATACTGAAATAGAAACAAGGGTTATAAAAGGGGATACAGATGCCTACGGAACATTTTTACCGCTTTATCTATATTATAATCATATAGAAAATCAAGAATTATCAAAAAAGTATATAAACCTAGCTTATGAATCTATAGGTGAGGAAGATATAAGAAAATATCATGAAGATCCAAATCGCGAAACCAATCCAAAACGTTTTTATAGTAGAGATATTATAAAAGCTTACGAAAACAATTAGTATTTTAGTATAGAAATTAATTCAGAAGAACTATCAGCCCATTTTTCATATTCACTAATTAAATTTTTATAATTATTAATCATGAAAAATAAAAGATTAGATACTAAAATTTTTCAAAAAGGGTGAAATGAATTTATTCAAATGAATAAATATACTTTTCAAAGTCTAGTATACGCCCTTTTTTAATCATTATTCCTTCATTTATTAATAGATTTATTTTTTTCTTTATTCCTAAGGTATATCCTCCAATAGATCCATCACTTTTAATGACGCGATGACAGGGCACAATGATTGGATTTGGGTTATTAGCCATTGCATTTCCAACGGCACGATATGCTTGCATATTTAATCTATTTGCAATTTGCTTATAAGTGACAACTCTTCCACTAGGAATTTTAGATATTAATTCATAGCATTTTTGATTAAAATTAGTCATTACTTATTTCTTTGAAATATTTTTGAGCAGCAGTCATTACTTTAGGAGCTAATATTAATGTTGAAATCATAGTGGGGATGCCCATCATAGCAAACATTCCATCAACATAATTAACGATAATATCAATAGAAATTATTGCAGCAGGAATTAAACTTAATGTATATAATACTCTATAGTGAAACTTCCATTTGTTGCCAAATAAGAAAGAAGTACATTTTGAGCCATAGTATGAATAACCAATGATTGTTGTAATACTAAAAATAAAAACGATAACAAATAATAATAATTTACCAATATAAGGTAGTCCAAAATCAAAAGCTGCTGATGTCATAGATATACCATTTAAGTCAGGATTTGCCCAAACTCCTGTTGATAAAATAATAAAACCCGTAATAGTACATACGATTAATGTATCAATCATGGGGCCTATCATTGCAACTAATCCCTCTCTTATTGGCTCATTTGTGATAGCGGCACCATGCGCCATTGATTCAGTTCCAATACCTGCTTCATTAGAAAAAGCAGCACGTCTTATGCCAGTGATAATAACGGCGCCGAGTGCTCCGCCAGCTACTGATTGCCCAGTGAAGGCATCATTAATAATTAATAAAAATATATCATCTATCATAACATAATTTTTAAAAAGTATAGTTATTCCACATACTAAGTACAGGATAACCATTGATGGTACTAGCTTTGATGTTACTTGTCCAATTTTTTTTATTCCACCAAATATAACTAAAGAGGTTATTCCAGCTATAAATATTCCCACCCAAGCTTTTCCCCAAAGCGGGTTATTAGTAAAGAGTCCCCAAGGAGTAAAAAATTGATCTTGAATGATTTGTGTTAATTGATTAGCTTGGAAGAGAGAAAAACAACCAAAGAAACCTGCGATTGCAAAAAGATAAGCTAAAAAATGTAGTGATTTAGGGAGACCTTCTTTAATAACATACATAGGTCCACCTTGTAGTTCTCCGTTATCATCTTTACCACGATACATAATTGATAAGGAACATGTAAAAAATTTAGTTGCCATCCCTACGATAGCACTTATCCACATCCAGAAGAGTGCCCCTGGACCTCCAGTGTGTATTGCTACAGCGACACCACTAATATTTCCCATTCCAACAGTACTTGCAAGAGCACTTGATAGAGCCTGAAAATGGTTTACTTGGCCTGGGTCATTTGGATTATCAAATTTTCCTAAAATAACTTGAATGGCATGTTTTATATATCTAAATGGGATAAATCGACAGTATAAAGTAAAAAATGCACCACCACCCAAAAGTAAAATTAGTAAAGGTGGTCCCCACATTAAATTGGCAAAATTCAGGATAATGGTATCGAGTTTTTCGACCATACTTTAGAATATAATTAATATTTTGTATTTTGAATAGTAATAAGAATTACAGAGAGTGATTTTAATAAATTCTGATATTGAACTTTCAATAAATTCATATTTCCATTCCAATTATCTAATGAATTATTTTTATTAATAAATAACTTTGTCTGTTTTAAAGATTCTTCGAGTTCCGCAATTTTATTTCTTAGATCAATTAATTTATTATTGTAGTTTTTTCTAAATTGTTCTGGTATTGTTTCTAAAGCTATATTTGCTTGGTTCCATTTTGTAAGAGATTTTGCTTTCATAATTATAAAGTAATCAGCTTTCTTTAAATTTTTTGCTAGTCCAATTTTTGAGAAACTCCAAATTAACCATTTACTAGGGTCAAAGTGGAACCAACGTATTCCATTTCTATAATCCCATTGAAATCTATGGTGAAAATTATGAAAGCCTTCTCCAAAAGTTAGTAGCGCCATATACCAAGAGTCTCTAGAGGTGCTTTTGTGGTCATATGGTTTTTTACCAATATAGTGGCATAAAGAATTTATGAAATAGGTGAAATGATGAACCAAACTAATTCTCAAAAACACTCCCCATAATAACGCACCAAATGGTCTACCCCATATAAATCCAAGGCTAATAGGAAGCAAAACTCCAGCTACAATAAAAATCAGGAAATAATATTTATCTTGAAATTTTAAAGCAGGCTTTTTTAGTAGATCATCAACTTGTTCCACCTTAACTGGATTGTTCATTAATATCCAACCCATATGGGCATGAAAAAAGCCTTTTGTAATACTATATGGATCCTTATCTGTATCAAGATATTTATGGTGTTTTCTATGGTTTGCACACCATCTAATTGCACTCATTTCAAGTGCAGCTGCACCAAAAATTGAAAGTAACCATTCTAATATAGGATGTGCTACAAAGCTTCTGTGGGAGAATAAGCGATGATAACCTACAGTAATACCTAGCCCCGTTAATATCCAAAAGATAAATAGCAAAAAAGGTTCTTGCCATACGATGCCATATTGACTGATATAGATTGCTGTACCAACAATTCCAATAAATGGTATAAGTATTAGTGCAAAAATTATTTTCTTGTCATATTTATCTTTGTTCAAAATTATCCATAAATTATAAGATAATATTACGAAAGTTTTTTATATTGATTATACCAATTAGAAGATTTAATTAGTATAATAAATTTACTTTCTGTAAACCAAGGCCTGAACTTTATTTAATGGAGATACAATGATTAAGAGATTACTTTTTTTTTCACCTATAATTTTATCAATAGTACTAAGCCAAAATTCTAATAATGATCCTTTAGAAGTACATACATATAAGCTAGATAACGGTCTTACAGTTTATCTTAATGAAGATCATAATACGACTTCTGTATTTGGTGCAGTGGTAGTTCGTGGAGGAGGTAAGCGTGACCCAGAAGATGCAACAGGAATTGCACATTACTTAGAGCATTTACTCTTTAAAGGTACAGAAAAGATGGGTACAATTGATTATGAGCAAGAAAAAATTTATTTAGATAGCATTCAAGTTAAATATGATGAGTTATCAAATACAGAAAATGAAGAACAGAGATTAAAAATTCAAACGACAATTAATAGACTTTCAGTTAAAGCAGCAGACTATGCTATACCCAATGAATTTGATCGCCTTATTGAAGGAATGGGGGGAACCTGGATAAATGCATTTACAAGTGATGATATTATTTGTTATTTAAATAAATTTCCGGGCAATCAAGTAGAGAAGTGGCTTGATATTTATAGCCATAGATTTATTGATCCTGTATTTAGATTATTTCAATCTGAATTAGAAACAGTATATGAAGAAAAAAATAGAGCAATGGATAATATTTTCAGACAATTATTTATGACATATTTAGATAATTTTTTTAAAAAACATCCATATGGCCAACAAACCATTTTAGGATCAGTAGAACATCTAAAAAATCCATCTCTTACCAAAATGCAAGAATACTATGATACTTATTATGTATCTAATAATATGGCATTAATTTTAACGGGCGATATTAATATTAATGATATAAAGCCTTTGATAGAAAAGAAATTTGGTGTTTGGAAATCAGGTAAAGTCCCTGATCCAATATCAATCAAAGAAGAACCATTCTCAGGTAGAGAAATAGTTAAAAAACGAATGACGCCAGTCAAAGTTGGTATCATGGGATATAGAACTGTTCCATCAGGGCATGAAGATGAAGGGACATTAATATTATGTCAACAACTACTTACCAATGAATCTAAAACTGGGCTAATTGATCAATTAGTTGTTGATGGAAAAATTATGCAAGCAGGTGCATTCAATATGGATTATGTGGATATTGGAGGAGCTAATTTCTTTTTTATGCCTAAACTTCTATTACAATCAATCAGTAAAGCTGAAAAACATGTTGTAGGGCAAATACAAAAATTAAAATCAGGTGATTTTGATGATGATTTTTTTAATGCAGTTAAATTGACTATGATTAGAGAGCACGAAGAAAATATGGAAAATATGGAAGGTAGATTATTTACTTTAATTAACCTTTATGGAAAAAATAAATCATGGGAAGAGATACTAGAATGGCCGAATACATTGGAGAAAATAACAAAAGAAGAAGTTATGGATGTTGCAACTAGATATTTTGGTGAAGATTATTTAACTCTTCACTCAAAAATGGGTAAACCTAAAAAATATAAATTAGACAAACCTCCTTTTGAACCTGTTGCTCCAAAAAATTCTGAAGAAAAATCTAGTTATGCTTTAGAATTTAACAATATTCCAGAGAGTAATTTAAATTTGCAATTTATTGAATTCGATAAAGATGTACAATATGCAGAGATTTCAGATAATATTCATTTTTACTATTCCCCAAACCCTATAAATAGTATCTTTTCAATGACAATGCAATATGGTATTGGTAATTCAAAAATTCCGGAACTAGAGCAGACAGCTGAATTGCTTAATTTGTTAGGTACGGAGAATTATAGTTTTAATCAATTCAAAAACAGGTTGCAAGAAATAGGTACTACAATTTCATTTAATTCAAATAAAGATTATTTTGAAATAAATATAAAAGGTTTTGATAAGAAATTTAATGAATCGCTAGAGTTAGTTAATGAATTCATTTCAAATGTACAAGGTGATGATAAAAAAATTAAAAAGCTAGTTGAAAATGCTAAAACTACTCGTAAGACAGAATCTAAAGAAGCAGCAACTGTTGGTAGAGCATTAAGAGATTACGCTAGATGGGGTGATCAATCTTATTATCTAAGGCGTATGTCAGTTGATGATATAAATAGTTCGAAATCTTCTGATTACATAAACTTTTTTAAATCAGCAATGGATTATGAAATGGATATATTTTATACAGGTAGATTAGATTTTAAAATTGTTTCCGAATCAATCTTAAATGGAATCAAAATACCCGAAAAACCTATCGAATCAAGTTCTCCTTTAGAATTTGAAATGAGCACTTGGGATGAAGACATTGTATATTTATTAAATGACTCTGAAGCAGTTCAAAGTCAGATTTATTTTGCAATTAATGGAGAAATTATAGAATCACAAGATCGTTCTTTGAGTAATGCGTATAATAAATATTTTGGTAGCGGCATGGGAAGTTTAGTTTTTCAAGAGATAAGAGAGTTTAGATCATTAGCATATGCTTGTGGTGCAAGATATGTAGCCCCATTCTATAATGGCAGAGAAGGATATTTTGGAGGTTATATTGGCTGTCAAACTGATAAAACCTTAGAGGCTATTCAAGTGTTTAGAGAGATCACATTTAATATGCCTGAAAAACCAGATCGTATTAATAGAATCACATCAGGTTTAGTAAAAAGTATTAATTCTAGTAGACCAAGTTTTAGACGATTCCCTAAGATGGTATCTAACTGGAGAAAACAAGGATATTCAGATGATCCTCGAAAACTAGAGGTAAGTTTTTATAATAATATGTCATTCAAGGATATTACGGAATTTCAAAAAAAACATTTATCTGATAAATCAATGGCCATTACAATAGTGACTGATACTAGTCGAATTAATATTGATAAATTAAAGGACTATGGAAAAATTGTGAATATTAGTAAAGAAGAAATCTTTAATTAATTTGAATCTTCTAATGAATAATAAAACACATATATTTATATTTTTATTACTTACTCTATCCTTTGCTCAAGTTTCACCTGATTATAAGCCATATAGTTTAAAATTTAATAAAATAGAATTAAATAGCGCTCATATTTCTGTTGATAGATATTATATTGATGTTAATTTTAAATCTATTGCAATACCAACGGTTACTCCTAATGGCATTGTTTGGCGTTTAAAAATTCAGCTTGATCAGATTTACAAGGGGTATCTTTTATTTAGCAACTGGAGTATACCCTCAGGTGCGATGTTATTTGTTCTAATAGATGATACTACTTATACTGGCCCTTATCTTAGTTATGAGCCAAATGAGTTTTTGTCAGGACGATTTGAATCTAATAATTTAACATTAGAATATTTTGAGCCCATAGGCTCGCACTTTAAGGGTGATTTTATAATAGAATCAGTCCAAGCATATGAAAATTTAACAATTAAGCCATTGGAAAATGAACATAATGCCAGAATTTATTTGAACAGAGATAGGCCTAAAATTTTAGTTACAGGATATTGGCCACCCACTAATGAAATGGTGCGACATTTTAGTCAAAATCTTGATTTAAACCCTAATGGATGGCAAGGTGAAAATTGGGAAGATTTGGGTTTTGATGTAATTTCATTTTTCCCAGAGTTCAATCCTCCAGATTGTAATAATTGTGGTCAAGGATATGGTGATTTAGAAGTAGACTATCAAGACTTTTCTATGGATTTTTGGCCTATTGTTGAACAAGTAAAGCCTGTAGGAATTATTACATTTAGCAGAGGTTATAATGATTTAAGTTGGGAAATAGAAAATCGTTTAGTTAATAGAACAAATTGGATTGAAGATTATACGGCACCTCTATTACCAACTCCTAATCCACCAGATAATACAGTTAATAGCTATTTTGTTCGATATACAAGTTTGCCTATATCAGAAATAATTAATGAAGTGGAGAATGCGAATTTAGGTTTAGAACCATATTTGGATAATACTAATGCAGGTATGTTTTTATCCGAATTTGCAGGCTATCATGGTGTATGGTATAAAGAGTCTCAAATTGAAAATATTGAATCACCTTGTTTCGCAAGTGGGCATATTCATGTAGGCGGTCAAATTAATTGGGAAACAGCAAAAGAAGCAGCTGAAATTTCTATTAGAACCCTAATTAATTTTATTGACCCATTATTATTAACAATAGGAGACTGTAATGATGATGGATATATTAATATTTTAGATGTTATTATGCTTATAAATGCGATTTTAGGTGAAACTGAGTTAACTGCATCTCAGTTTTTAGCTGCCGATATTGATTATAATAATGAGTTAAATATTTTCGATATTATTAATATGATTAATTTAATTTTAGAAATTTAGTTATTAAATTAAATAATTATAGATGAATAGAGGAATTGTATCAACAGGATCAACTGAAGCTACAAAAGCTGCATGTGATATTTTAGAAGCAGGTGGAAATGCATTTGATGCGGCAGTTTGTTCAGTATTTACATCTATGACATCAGAGTATGCTCTAACAGGAGTAGGAGGAGGTGGTGCAATGTTGCTTTTTACTCCACAAACAGGTCCAGTAGTATTTGATTTTTTTGTTAATACTCCTTATAATGATGGTAAAAAGGAGTTAGATTTTTTTGATTCAACAGTTGATTTTGGTGATTCAAAGCAGGTGTTTCATATTGGAAAAGGAGCTGCCGCAGTCCCTGGAACACTACTGGGCTTACTTGAGGTGCATAAAAAATTTGGCATACTACCATTAGATATTATATTAGAGCCAGCCATTAATCTAGCTAAGAATGGGAGTAAATTAAATAAACAACAAGCATATATTTTTCAATTATTAGAATCAATATTTTTACATACAGATGAAGGAAGAAAATTATTTGCTCCAAGAGGAAAGTTGCTAGGTGAAGGCGATTTGTTTATGAATCCAGATTTCGCTAGCTTCCTTGAAAATATTGGCCGATATGGATCAAATTTTTTTTACAATGGAGAAATTTCCAATTTAATTTCAGAAACATTTAAAAATGGAGGGCTAATCAATCAAGAGGCACTGAAAAAATATAAAGTTTATGTTAGAAAGCCAATTCATACATATTTTAAAGGAGCAGATGTTTTTTCAAATCCAGCACCATCTTTAGGTGGTAGTTTAATAATTTTTCTCTTGAAACTAATTGAACAAAGTAATATCAAAAATAATTCTTTTGAAGAAATTTATAAGGCTATGTGTATTACTAATTACGCAAGGCATAAAATATGTATAGATCCAAATGAAGAATTTGAAGTTAATAAATTATTTGAAGAAAAAATATTTTCAAATTATCTAAATAAATATAATAATTTGAATAAAAATGAAATAATAGATAATTCAAAAAATGATTTAGGGTCTACCACACATGTTAGTATAATTGATAGCAATATGAATTGTGCGAGTATTACGACAACTAATGGAGAAGGTTGTGGGTATATATTAAAAAATACAGGAATTATGTTTAATAATATGCTGGGAGAAGAAGATTTAAATCCTTTAGGATTTCACAAATGGAGAAAAACACAAAGATTACCATCAATGATTTCTCCTACAATTATTTTAAAGAATAAAACTCCTTATTTAATATTAGGAAGTGGCGGGAGCAATCGAATACGGTCTGCTTTAGTCCAAGTAATAAATAATATTATTTCAAAAAAAATGAATCTTCATGATGCAGTTGTTGCCCCTAGGATGCATATCGAAGGTAATATTTTAAATTATGAGCCAAAATTCAATATTTATAGAGAAAAAATTCATTCAGATATGAAATTAAATGCATTTGAAACAAAAAACTTATTTTTTGGTGGTGTAAATATCGTTAGTGATGTAGATGGATTTAGTGATCCAAGACGAGGAGGAAAATCAAAGATAGTTTAAATTTTTAATTAGTTTTTGTATTCATCTGAACAGTAATTATATTCTATGTCCATACATTCAGATATACAAATACACCACATATGCTCTGATCCATTCCAAGTTAAATTCAAAACATCTAATAAATGATGTTCTGTATATAGGTACTTATTTTTTTCAAAATCAAAATCACTATTTTTGTATTCTTCTTTATATTTGCTGCACTTTAAGCGACACCACTTTTCACTGCCTTCAATTACTTCTTCTTTAACAGGAGAATAGTCTGTTGGAATTAAATGATGTGATGTTAAAAAAAATATTATAATATAAAGTTTAATAATCATCGTTTAAGTAAAATTTGACATATTAATGCATCTATTTAACTAAGAGCCCCTCACAATTAAGGAGGGGCTCTAGAGTGGGCCCTCAGGGACTTGAACCCCGGACAAACGGATTATGAGTCCGCTGCTCTAACCAACTGAGCTAAGGGCCCGCAAATCTTATTTTTTATAAATAAGAAAGGTAGATAACTTAAGTGGTTATTTTTTATAATTCCAAAATGATATAAATTTAAATGTTTATCGTGTATGCTTTTCATTCTCTAATCCTAGTCCTTGTAGATAGCTAGGGACAGAGTCATCAATTTCAATTTTTTTTATATTATTTTTATTAGCTACAAGCGAGATATTTTTTTTTGTAGATATCATAGTATCTAATTGATTATAAATAGTATGATGTGATTTAAATGATTTTTTGATTAATTGATTAAGTTCATTATTAAAATTATTAATAATAAATTCTAATCTATTATGTAGTTCTTCTAATATAATAGGTGCAAACTCATTACCTAGATCATCAATAATACAATCCAAATCATTTATAAGTTCTTTGTTAGCCTCATTTAAAATAGAAAGACCTGAAATGTTAGGGAAATTACTATTGCTACTCATTCGTCTTTGATTTTAATGTGCCATAAATTATTAATCCACTACCAATGCCAAGGCAAGGTGCAGATAAGTATGCCCAAAAATAAGTTTCAAAATGAAATTGGAAGTAGTATCCTAAAATAAATCCAACAGATAACCCAACTAAGCTCATACCCATCATAATTGAAGCAAATGCTATAAATTTAATATCCATATTAAAAATCATATTTTATTTCTAAACCATTAGTACCATTCTTATCAGTAATTCCATCAAAGTTATTATCATAATATAGATTTTCTACGTTCAATAATAAAGAGACATTTTTCAAAATTTTAATTCCAATTTTTGCTCCTAAAACTAAATTTTCATTATAGAGAGTAATCTCAGAACTATCTAAATCAGATTCATATTCTAGATGTTTGGTAGTAAAATATTGATTCAATGATAGTTTTAATATAGAAATATTTTTTAATACATTATCATTGACTAAAAGATCTAAACCAAAAGTATAAAAAGATTCAACGAAATCAGCATCGCCTAATTGTTTATAATACCCTGCATCAAGATTTATTTGATAATATTCTCTAAAAGTGTATGAATAATCAGTTATAATACCAATCTTATTATAAACATTTTTTGTTGGATCAATTAAAGCATACATGTCCTTGCCTAAGTATAACATTGAAGTATCATCTTTAATTGAATAGTTCGTAAGCATTGCAACCCAATCATTATATGTATTCAATGGAGATTCTATTTCATCAAGATTGAAATTATATAATCGAGATTTTTCAAAATTGTATGTTTGATTGAAATAATTTGGTATATGAAGCGCTGAAGAGAAGTTTAGCGCTATAGAAAAAATCCTGTAATGATCTAACTTGACTTTAAGCCCTGGTCCTGTAATACTATATGTCCCAGTACGATTAATACCTTGCTCAGCGGTATTATTATCAAAAACACTAATTTCTTCTTGCCTAATAAATCTTAAAGTATCAGGATAAGTTAGCGTACTAAATTCTCCAAATAGATGCATACCTGAAGAAAAGCTTTTATAAATTTCATAGCTCAAATTAATTTGAAAACCAGACACACTTCTTGTAAACGGTTCTAAAATATTGGACCAAACTGTATCACTAACATCTGAAAATTGATTTATATCATAAACATAGCCTAGGCCAATTTTTAAAGGAATGTTTTTAGAAATAATGGCGGTTGAATATAAACCTACTAATCCACCACTGTTACTTAATTCTCTTAGGCTAGACCCCAGGAAATTTAGAGTGTAATTTTTATTTTTTGATTGGAGAATTAAATTGATTCCAGTATCACGAAATCTTGGTGTCCCCAAAGAATTAGTATATTTTTTTAATAATGATCCATAGCCAAATGTGATATTTTTTAATTGACCAATATTTAAATGAAAAGTTTCTTTGTTTGATATATATTCAATTTGATTTATTCGTGACAAAATATTATATATGTTATCAAAATTATTTAAGTTTAAAGAGCTATCTGAGGCAAAATATTGATCTAATTGATATTCAAATTTGAAGTTATTGCTAATATATTGAGGATTTAAAGTCAAGCTAGAATATGCACTATTTTCAATCGTTAATGATCCTAATTGAACACTTGTGTTAAACCTTCCTTTTTTAACTGGTTTTTTATAATTAGGTATCATTGGAATTAGGTCTTGTGAAAAGATATCTAGCTCATTTAATTCCAAATTATTGCTATTTTCGGCATTTTTATTTAGGATAAATCGAGTATTAATTTTATCCGGAAGCATGGAAGAGTTTATTCCAAAAATTTCGGAGCGACCATCTGAACTAGAAAGAATGGCTTCTCCTGTTTTTAATTTCATAGGTTCTCTATCATTTTTATTTTTTACTAATACTTCACCTTCAATTACAAATAGCTCATCATCTCTTGAATAATTTGAATGTAACCATATTTCACTATTGTTTAATTTAATATCTGTATTATTTGTTTTAATATAGCTATCAATTCCTTTTAGTGTTCGAGATTCTACAAAAATTTTTCCATATTCAAGCTCAATGATTTGTGCAAATTTTTGTTGTTTGAAAGATAGTTGAGTGAGGCTATCTAATTTTAATCTAACTTTTTCATTTTCAGTTAAAATTTCAATATAAGAATTATTTAGAGTTCTAACAATATCGCCATCTTTTATAACTTTTCCAGGTATGGCAAACGATTGAGGTATTTTTTTGTTTGGATATATAATATAAGCATTACCCTTAGCTGTTATAATGGTTCCCATATTAGTGTTTGATGCGACTAATATTTGAAAAAGTATAATAATAATTATAATTTGTTTTAGCATGCTTATTATTTTTGTTCTATAAATGCAGATACCTAAATATAAATTCTATATTAATTGATATAGAAAGGTTTTGAATTAATTAATATAATATATAGTATTTTTTAGCATAATTTTTAATTATTATCTAAATAAATATTTCAAGATAATACATACTGATATAATTAGAGAGGTGTCCGAGTGGCTTAAGGTGCACGCCTGGAACGCGTGTATGGGTGAAAATCCATCAGGGGTTCAAATCCCCTCCTCTCTGCAATCATTATTAAATAAAATAATATGCAAGAATTATCCAGCCTAAAAGAAAGCAGGTTCCTCCAATAGGTGTAATCATGCCGAGCCATTTTATTTGTGTTATAGATAGCAAATATAAGCTTCCAGAGAATAAGATTATACCAATAAAAAATAAGAAACCAGGTATTTTGAGAGATTGATTAGGTAATATTTGTTCTAGAATACCAAGAATGATTATGGCAAATGTATGAAACATATGATATAGAGTTGCAGTATTAAAGATTGATTTTCCATAATCATCTAACATGCCCTTTAGTGCATGAGCACCAAAAGATCCAAGCAAGACCGCAATTGCTGCTAGCACCATCCCTATAAAGATAAAATTCAAATTGCTCTCATTTAATAATTAATAAATTTAATTTGTTAAAAAGAAATAGGGAAGCAAAAGTTTGGTTTATAATTAAATACATTTATATGTATATTGACCTTATATGATTAATCATGAAATAATTGAAACATTTAGTAAGTTATGGTGGCAAGCAAGTCTAGCTTCATTAGGTACAATTTTTTTTATTGTCTGGCTAGGTCAGGCATTGAATCAATTCAACAGAGAATTATTAGCTAAAATTATTGGTATCCTATTAATCTCAAATTCCATAGGGAGACATTTCTTATGGATATACTTAGATGTATGGAATATTCAATCGAGCTTACCGTTGCATTTATGTGGTTTATCTGCAATATTATCAGGTGTAGTTATGTTTTATCGCCATCAATTATTATATGAGTTGCTTTTTTATTGGGGTATCTCTGGTGCATTACATTCTTTTTTGACCCCCGAATTTACAATGGGAAAAGAGGGACTTCTCTTTTATGAATATTATATTTCTCATGGTGGAATCATTTTATCTGCATTTTATTTAACTATTGTACTAGGTATGAAGCCAAGAATAGGTTCTTGGTGGAAAATATTTATTAAAAGTCAGCTACTATTACCAATTATAGGATTTATAAATTGGTTAATAGATGCTAATTATATGTATTTATGCATTAAGCCAATTGTAGATAATCCATTATTGATTGGAAATTGGCCCTGGTACTTGATTGGAGTCGAATTTGCAGCATTATTTCATTTTTATATCATCTCTTTGCCTACTAATTATTACAATAACAGAGTATTAGAAAAGACTAAATAATATTATAAATTTAGTAGTTATATATACTAAAATAATCTTATTTTTGTTGCCCGTTCATTGAGTAAAAAAATAAAAAATTGAAGTTATATATTAAAGCACATAATGATATTGCAAAACAATTTTATGAAAACCATGGTCATTTTCATACTGGAGATGCTGGACTAGATTTGTATGTTTTAGAGGATTTAGTTGTAGAGCCAGGAGATACTTGTAAAATAAAATTAGGTATATCATGTGAGCCGGTAGATAATAAAGCATACTATTTATTTCCAAGATCTAGTATTTCAAAAACGCCTTTGAGAATGGCAAATTCAATAGGTTTGATTGATGGTGGATATAGGGGTGAAATAATGGCGGTATGTGATAATATAAAAGATTACTCATTTAGACTTCAAAAAGGGCAAAGATTATTTCAATTAGTTGCGTCAGATAGCTCCCCTATTGAGTATGAACTAAAAGATAGCTTAAATGAAACAACCCGTGGATCGGGAGGATTCGGTAGTACAGGGAAATAATTATTGAGTCTGTCTATATGGCAGATATATGGTTTTGGCATCAAATTTGTAAAATGTGTTTATGATTTTTAAGGCGAATTAACATTAAAAGGAGATATAATAAAATGAATATAAAACCACTTTCAGATCGTGTTGTGGTTAAACCACAGGAAGCGGAAGAAAAAACAGCTTCAGGTATAATTTTGCCAGATACTGCAAAAGAAAAACCTCAAATGGGTGAGATTTTAGCAGTAGGTCCTGGTAAATCAAGTGACTCAGGGGCTCTTATTAAGATGACTGTAAAAAAAGGTGACAAAATATTGTATGGAAAATATTCTGGTACCGAAATTACTGTTGGTAATGATGAGGTCCTTATTATGCGCGAAAGCGATATTTTAGCAATATTATAATTATAAGGAGTAAAAAAAATGGCAGCAAAAGATATAACACTAAATATAGATGCAAGAACATCTTTGAAAAAAGGTGTAGATAAACTTGCAGATACAGTAAAAATTACACTTGGCCCAAAAGGTCGTAATGTTGTAATCGATAAAAAGTTTGGAGCACCAACAATAACAAAAGATGGTGTTACTGTAGCAAAAGAGATTGATTTAGAAAATTCAGTAGAAAATATGGGTGCGCAAATGGTTAGAGAGGTTGCATCTAAAACTTCTGATGTAGCTGGTGATGGAACTACAACAGCAACTGTATTAGCTCAAGCTATAGTAGGTGAAGGCTTAAAAAATGTTACTGCAGGTGCAAACCCAATGGATCTTAAAAGAGGGATTGATAGTGCTGTAGAAAATGGTTTAGACTATTTAAAATC
>CAYFHL010000020.1:0-16480 GCA_964342955.1 uncultured bacterium | reverse complement strand
AAAAAACCCTCATTTATTGAGGGTTTTTTATTGGATAAGAATTATTAGTAAAAATTATTGATCAATATATTTAAGGGATTAGAATATTCCTTTTATAATATTTCACTATAAAGTTTTTTTATATATTAGGATTAGTATTTATTGACTCAGTAATATGATTGTAATCAAATTAATAACTAATGATATCGATAGTATATAAAATTTATTTTGTTAAATTCCTAATTACCTGTAAGGATCTGTGATTTTCATCTTCCCAATATTCTATACATTCAGGTAAAAAACTATAATTTGAAAAAATTGGGCCGGATGGATATAAACTTAGTTGAAAACATTCATTTATTGAACTATTTGAGTCTACTATTGGATCATTAATAAATGTAGTATAAGTTCTTTCAATGAGGGTCCCTTCAGAATTTGGATATGAAATTGTGTAAGTTCCAGGGATTGCTTCATAGTATGTATCCCAAAGAAAATTATCTATTATTGAGGGATCATTTGTGATAATCAAAGAATCTAGATTATTATTTGAGGTCCAATTTGTGATTTTGATTACTGATTTTCCATTCGGGCCTATACATTGTGTCCCATCCCATTGACCACAATCACCATTATCACAATTCCTTTTTTCACAGTTTAATTTTACAAAGCTATCAATACCAGTATCACAAAATCCATTGCCTAATGTGTTCATATCCCAGAATACTGCATCTTGACTGCATTCGCCATCGCAGCTCATATTAGCATTTGCTTCTAATCCAGTATCACCTTCAGAGCATACTCCACAATCATCTATTATAGCAGTACCACCTAAGTCACCATTACAATCTTCTTCTAAAAATAAAGAATCACATCCTAAAAATAAAATGCATATTAAAAACAAAAAATGCATTATATTTTTTGTTTCCATTGTTATCTCCTACAATCTTATATGATAAATTTAGTAAATTCACACGATACAGATGAAGCATTAGAATAGTTTTAGATTAAAATGACCCCCAAAGAAAAACTTAAAAAAATTAATCAACATATGGCCAATACAATGGTTTCAAATATTGGAATTGAAATTATAGAAATTGGAGATTTTTATATATGTGGTAAAATGCCAGTTGATCATAGAACGATTCAACCATATGGTTTGTTGCATGGGGGTGCTTCTGTTGCCTTCGCTGAAACTTTGGGTAGTGTCGGTAGTGGTATTATGCTAAAAAATTATGATGTTTCAGTAGTTGGGATAGAGGTTAATGCTAATCATTTAAAGCCTGCAAAAGATGGATGGGTATTTGGTAAAGCTAGAGCGGTTAGAATAGGGAAAAAAATTCATGTTTGGGAAATCAAAATTCATAATGAAAGAGATGAATTAATATGTATGAGTCGATTAACTTTAGCCGTTATCAAAAAATAAATTATTACTTATTTATATTTTTTACTGTCAAATAGTAATATTTTAAACTTTGATTGAATTCATCAACATCTGTTGAATAGTATAATTTTTTTAATGCATTATAATATTTTTTATAATCATTAAAATAATTACTATAATAAATAATGCGCTCTTTATATATGCTTGCAGCAAATTTTGCTTTTTTCTTACTTTGATGATAATTTTCAATTGAAGAATAATTTTGCTCAAATATAAGATGCAAACTTGGAAGACCAATCTTGATATTATGCTTATATAAATTTAATTCATGTTCATATTCATTAATTTTGATTACATAATGATTAAAAGATTTATCAATCTTTTTTATTCTACGTTCAATTTCATAGGCAACAATATAGTAGAATCTAGTTTGTTCAAATTCTGATGGCAGAGCTAGAGCAATTTGTTCATATTTTAGAAGTTTTTCAGTGGATATTTCACGAATTTTTTGAATTGTAGATTGATCAAACTGGAGACTCTGTTCTGAGTTTGAATTTGCGATTAAAAAAGAAAACAAGTATAAAACAAAATATTTAGTCATGGATAAAATAAATTATTAAAGAAACATATTCATTATTTCAATATTTTTTCATAAATACTATTAATAAATTTACTTGCATTTAATTATAAAAAGAAAATTACAATTAATAAAATAAAAGTTGGAATAATAAGAATGAATACATTTGAAGAAATCACACAAAAAATTCAAAATTATATATCTGGCAGTACTGTTAAAATTGTTAATGAAGCCAGTGCCCATCATGGTAATAATGATTATGGCCTTCACATTCGAGTTGAAGTTAAGTCTAAGGCATTTGAAGGTAAATCATTAATAGAACAGCATAAGATGATACAGCAAGCTTTGAAAGATGAAATAGGTGGTCGAATTCATTCACTATCTATAAAAACAAGTATTTAAAAAAAAGCCCTCTTAAAATAAGAGGGCTTTTATAATAATCATTTAAAAATTATTTAATTAGAACAATTTTTTGTGTTGCAGTTTTATTTGCATGTTCTAAATGCACTAAATACATCCCGCTAGGATATTGACTAGCATTCCATACTACTTCATGGCTTCCACTATTGAAATGATCATTTGTTATAACATCGATCTGTTTTCCATTTAAATCAAAGATGCTCACTTTTACAAATCCAGAATTTACTAAAGTAAAGGAGATGTTTGAATTAGGATTAAACGGATTTGGATAAGGTTTATGAAGTTGAAAATTAGAAGGTTGTAAGATCTCTTCAGCGATATTCATTTGCTCTAGATCTACAAATTCAGCAACCACTTCACGGATTTCTATTTGTGGAACACATGTTGGATCAAAATGCATAACTAAACGTCCACTTGTTCCATCAAAATCGTGATCACTATCATCAGATCCATATAAGCCAGCACAAGTATCTGCTCCATAAGTTGGAACACATTGTTGATAGGCTAAACCATTATAGGTTAAAAAGTTTCCCCACGTAGCCAAAGCACCTGATGGATCCATCACATATCCATCTACTGCAACATCAATAGTATCTACACAAGCTCCCATGCCAGCAGCAGTAAAAGCTTCACTAACATCACCAAAGATAGGATAATTAAACCCACATGTGGGACTCATCATAGTTGCAGCAAGATATGGTAGACCAAATATACGATCAAAATCCGTGCCATCTCCATCTTCATCTTCACCTATGATATCACCTAAACCACTATCTGATGATGGTCCATCTATTGAGTGCCATTCTAAATAAAATTGAGGGTCAGTATTACCGGGTATGATAGAATTTAATTCATCAATATTAGTTCCTTCTTTTAAAAAATAGCCTGCTGTAACACCAGGTAATGGATATCCTCCAGGTACACTTTCACTAGCATATGGATCACAATTAACACCATCTTCATTCAGATCACCATAACAAATATCAAAGCAATTTTCAGCAGCATCGCATAATGTAGGTTGGTATGGATTTTCTGGAAAAACGTCAAATACAACTGATTGCGAAAGCCCAAAACCACCTAATCCTGTTTGAGCAGGAGCAATAGAAGGTAAGCCAACAACATTTAGTCCTGTACTTGAAAGATTTGCTTGACCATTAGAAGAATAAGCTAATTCATCAGTAATAGGCAACACCTCGACATCTGAAACACATATTTCAGGATCAACATTAACATCTGGGTAAAAACTACCTTCAGCAATTTCGCCGGAGCCATCTTCATAAAGATTAATATTAAGATTAACTCCAATTGCAGAAAGAGCTGCTTCTGGTAATGGTCCATTTCGAGTTGCAAAAAAGAATTCACCTGCATTAAGTTGAGCTATTGCCGTTGAAAAATCCATCCCTTCATATGTATCAGATACAATGATTGGTGTATCATATCTAGCAAGACTATAATACTGTACATCTAGCCCTGTAAGTTTATAATTTCCAGCTGCATCTTGACAAATTAGTAAAGAAACGGTTAAGCTAAATAGAATAATAACTTTTTTCATATATTAATAACCTCTTATTTTTTGTTGATAAACGCAAAAATTTACATAAGATAATAAACTAGTACAATAAGTTTAAATATCAGTTTAGAAAAATTAATTTTATTTTTGTAGCATAAATTTTGTAATTTAACTTGGGTTTAGAAATGAAAAACTTTGGAGAATAGATGAAATACTCAATTGATACAGTAGTCCAAATTAATAATAAGGAATGGAGAATAGCTGAATATCGTATGGGCAGAGGGCGTGAATGGACATATACACTAGCTCATGAAGATACCGATGGTACATATCATACTATACGATTAAATGAAAATGCAATTGGAACTATTATGTTAATGGGAGAATTTCAAGAGGAGATGTCTCTAGCCAACTAGTTAATATTTACTCAATTATTAACTAATCCCCGTTTTCATCAATAATATCTACTTCATGTGTACGATAGTATTCGACTTTGTTGTTACTATCAAAAGTTTCGTATCTTGTAGGGTAGTAAACAATTTTCTTTAATGTAACGATCTTCCCAGAGTTTTTAACTTTCAATTTACTACCTAAAGGTATTTGTGTTAATATTTTCATTTAGGCAACCGATATGATAGACCAGCCTCTAAAAAATAGTTTTCTAGATTATCAATTTGTACTCCAGCGCTAAAATCAAGTTGTATATTTTTTTGAAGTAGATATGTAAAGCCAGAGTCAGTCCAAATATTAAAATCATCACTTTCAAATAACTCAACAAAGATTCCAATCTTTTTTCCAATACTTGCACTAGTGCTAAACGAAAAGTCAATTCCATCAGAAACTTTTGCTAATTGACCAGAAATAGGGAATCTATTTAAGGACCAGGGAATATATATATCAATTGTAGTAAAATTAATTTCGTCTATAGTATCAATTTTTTTATCATTGTTTTGATCAGGCGCAATAGATACTAGAATTGATGTGTTTAGGGATTTAAATATTGGTACATCTTCGTATAATAGCGTAACACTGTATCCACTATTATACCCAAGTTGAAGTTCTAAATTTTGATAAATACCAGTTCTAAATAAGTATGGAGCCGAATGAGCTGTAGTTGAATCGAGATCAAAATTAAATCCTACTTCAAATTGAAACTGACCAATAGGCATTGCAGTCATTGGATTAGCAGCCCCAGGTCGTCCAGTACTAATTGAGTTTTCTGCCTTAATATTAACTGAGATTAAGGCTATGATTATAAAAAGTAAATTGTGAACATATTTCATCATATTATCTTCATTTGTTAAGTATCTAATTTAATCTATTTGCAGCTATTGCGCCAAGATGAGAACTAAAGAATAGCAATAAAATTAAAAGAGTATGAATAATTAAAAAAATATTTTGCTTATAAATTGAATATTTTATGTCTAATTCATAGATGATTCTTATAATAAATAAGACTAATAAATTGATGCAAATTAGTATTTGTGTATAACCATGTTTAAATTGAATTAAGTCAAATATATCAGCTTCATTAATAAAAACAACAAATCCACTTAAAATAGCAAAAAAACTAGAAATTATGCCCATTAGCATCATCCAAAATCCAACCTTATTAAATTCGTCCTTTTTTATCATCTTATATAATATATCAAAGAATAAGCCTGTTGAAAAAAGAGCAATTGGAAAATGTATAAAAAGAGGGTGTAATTCAGAAATTGTCCAGGGAAGCATAGCGTATTAGTTATTAAATTTATTCATAATTAGTCAATTGGTTTTGATTGCTCAGGTATAGGGTCCCCCCTATGACAAGTCCAGCATGTAATTGGTGATTTCTTTTGAGTTTTTGATGTATCTAGTATTTCCTCAATGAAAATTAAATTTAAATCATTTTGCATTTGAATCATTTGTCTCGCAATTATTTTTTTTTCAGTCTCAAATGATTTATCATTTAAATCATGGCAGTAATTACACTTTACATTTAAATCTTTTGAGATTGATTTCATATACTGTATTAGTTCTCTATTCGAATCAAATTCTAAAATATTTTTTGAGTCTTGAGCGATTAGGATAACTAAATAGAATAAAATAAATAAATTTTTTTTCATTTTTTAAATTAAAACCAAAGATGAGTTTGTATTAAATATTCAGGTTGAGATTTAGGAAAATTATCTATATCAACTGAATTAATTCGAGCCTGAACTTTAAATTCTATAATATTTATGGGATAAATTTCCATACCAAAAGAATAACGAGAAATGGATCCATATAGATGTTTCATTGAAGGATCAAAATAATCATACTTTCCAATTAGCTGCAGCCCTTGAATGATTTCCCAAGCTATTTCATTATATATTGCAATTGATGTATAATCATTAATCCAGTTTTGAATTTGATCTAATTCATATGTATAAATAAAAGACTTATAATTTATTCCTGCTGATATACCGCTCATCAATAATTCACCATCTTTCATATAACTTATGCTAAAATTATGATTTAATAAAGGATGGTTTTTAAAATAGTATAATTGACTAGTAAAATTTTTTAAGCCTTCACTACTATCATTTTGTAATAAAGTTGTAGATAAGCTCGAAGTAAACTCTAAGCCACTTATAATTGATGAGCCTAATTCTATAATTAAAGGTGGATCAATATAAGGAGTAAATATTAATCCTTCTTTCTCAAAATCTGTAATTAAAGCTCTATTAATATTTCCACCTCTGATAAATGAACTATGGTCATCAATTTTTAAACCATAGTTAGGTAAAGTTTTACCAATTTTTAACCAACTCTTAAATGGTAGTGAATTAATGAGCCCCCAAAATTCACTACTTAATTTATTTTTCCCTAAAATTCCTAGCTCAGTATAGATTCCTGCATTTTCATGCAATTTTGAAAAAGTATAAATTTCTAATTGCATAGGGAAGAAAGCACTTGTAACTTCACCATCTTTATGATATTGCATACCTTGCAATCGAATATCTCCACCAATTTGTATAATATCATTAATAAAACCATCCCAATCTTGGTTTGCTTCATCAGACCAAAAATTCATCGGGAGTTCATCTATTGATACAATATTGGTACCATAATCATTTCGAAGCGCACCACCTGTTGGATTAACATGGCAAGCTATACAATTAGTACCATTTTGAGTAGCAAATCGTGGTAAGGCTAGTAAAAGATTAAATATAGTAATAATAAAAAGAGAAAACATTAATTATTAAGCGCTCCTTGATCAATCCATTCCTGGATTAAAATGATAAGTTCACTATCAATGCAACAATTATCTAAAGGCATTTGTGGTGTTACTTCTCCCTTTAATATTTTAGTAAGTAAACTTTCTTCACCATTTCCAGGTATGATAGTTTGCCCACTATTACCTCCAAGCATTAAGTCATTAAAGTTTTCAAGTGAAAGTCCACCAGAATTTCCATGGCAATATGTACAATATGTATCAAAAATATTTTGAATATCATTAGCATAACTAACACATTGAGATGAGTTTCCTAAATTACAATCATAATCTATGTTATCTATAGGTTCTGAATTGAGAGCTGTGTCACCTATGTCTGAACAACTAAAAAACAAAAACAATAAGATAAGTATTTTTTTTTGCATTAGTTGATTAATAATCTAGGCCAATAGACAAATACCACTTTCTTTCTGAAATAGTTCCTATATGTGGATTAAATTCCCAAGCAAAGTCTAGCTGCCAAGGCATCCCTAAAAAAATAAATCTAGGACCAAATCCATAGGACATTAACCATCCCTCATTATGAGAGTTCCAATTATCTTTATCAATGAATTGTGGATATTCTTCATCCCAAGCAACTCCAACATCAGTGAATATAACACCATTAATCTGTCCAAGGAATTTGATAGCTGGAAAATAATAAATTAAGAAGGGTAAACGTAATTCTATATTGCCAAGTAGAACATTCCTGCCTATTTTTTTTGAAATACTTGATCCTCTTAAAGGCATAACATATTCGGAAAAATATAGTTCATCAATAGAAAGATTATTGGTATAGTATATACGCTCTTCATTATTTGAAGAAGTAACTGAAGGGACACCTCCTAATCTAAATTTTTGGGCATTTTCCCCCCAGCTTGTTCCTATAAATATTTTAGTTCCAATACTTATACCTTCGCCAATATTAAAATAATTTCTAATATCAGATGTTAATTTATGAAAAACCAGCATTCGTTTATTAATTCCAGGACTGAATTTATAATCAATATAATATCGAGTTCCTTTATTTGGGTAAGTAAATGACCATAAGGTATTATCCCAAATATATTTTATTGATGGAATTACTGTTGAGAATGATTCAATAGTTGTATCTTCATAGATAATTTCATTATACAATATATCAATAGCTGTTGGATTTGATTTAGATTCAATTAAATGGTTTATATCAACTCCAAAATCTAATCGATTAAATCGATTAAATGGTTTGCTTGCACTAATTGTCGTTCCCAAATTTTGAAATAATAAATATGATGGGAGCATATTTATATCATAATCATAAATATATTGATAAGCAAGGTGATATAAAGTAAAATTCCAATCAATTTTATATGGTAGAAATCGATAAAACAAAAAATAATCAGATCGTTTTAAATCAACTTCCATTTCAGTGCCCAAATATATTTTATGATCGCCAAGTATATCACTAAAAAGGAAATAGGCCATCCCCTGTCCTCCATATCGACTATCAAATGAATAATAAGCTTGAGCTAGATCAAGGGTAAATCTTGTTTTATAAGTATGTGTAAGAAAAACTCCGCTGCTATCTTTTTGCTTATTTTCATCTAGTTCTAAAGGATCAGTTTTATTATTGTAATCTGAATCATTATTTAAATTAGAAAAAATATAATTTTCATATTTATCAAAATTAGGGTCCTGATTATTGTTTTCTTTCTTCCTTAGCAATTTATCTTTTGTTTTATTGAGCCAATCAGCATCATGAGCAACAATATTTTCATTTATTAATTTAAGTGGATTTGCTAATGTATATATATCATATCCACTCTTACAAAATCCTGTAAAAATCAATTGAGTATCATCCCCATTCCACGATAGTTGTGTAATACCTGTAATGATATTAGTTATTGCTGTTGTGGAGTCTGAATTTAGATCTTTTAAATAGATATTATTAATTCCAGATTGATCTGATATATATGCAAGATTAATGCCATTGTTTGAAATAGTTGGATAAGTTTCATTGAATGGAGTGTCTGTTAATCTTATTATCTCACATTTAATATTGTTATCATCTTTAGGATCTAATGAGTCAAAGTATAAACGATAAATATCAGTTTGATCAACATTATGTTCTAATGAAATATTATTGGTATTTATTTGTATTTGATCTCTACGATCAGATACAAAAACAATACTCTTGCCATCTGGAGCCCATGTTACTTGATCATCAGTATACCAGTCATTTGTTAAGTTTATTAGTTTTTCTGTTTTTATATTAAAAAGATAGATATCGCTAGTTATACCATTATTACCTATAAATGCAATTTTGTCTTCTTTAGGATGCCAAACGGGACGAAATATTCCTTCCATTCCTAATCTAAACTTTTGCTTCTTATCAGAAATTAAATCAATAATAAATAGAGCATCAGATTTTCCAGATTTAGCAGAAAATGCAATTTTTTTACTATCTGGAGACCAAGTAATCCCTGGTTTTAAAATATGTAATTCCTCATATTCTGCACTACGTTCACCTTGGATAACCTTTTTAATAAATTTTCCATCTTCAGCAGATATAAAATATAGCGCCATAGGTCCGGATTTATTAGAGAATATTGCAATTTTACTGCCATCAGGTGAAATAGCGGGTGCTATATTATAGCTATTTTTTAATTTTTCATGATCAGTGAGTTGGCGTGCAATTTGACGAATATCATTTCTATTAACAATATCAGGCCAATATAGCTCTTTTAAATATTGATGCCATTCTTTATTTAGTTTCTTCAAATTTAAACCAAGAGCCTTTTTAAAGCCTAAATCTAATTTCCCTTCTTTTTTAATTTGATAAAAAATTTCTGCTATAGATTCTTCCCCCCATTTATCAGTTATGAAGTTCCAAACAGATTGACCTCCTCTATATGCCATATACCCTGTTAATTGACTAAAATCAGGCAATTCTGAAGCATTAATAGCTAAATCTCTAATCCACATTTCAGAATTTGCATCCCAACCGCTAGATAAAAATTCAGCTAAACCTTCATTCATCCATAGGGGTATAATAACTTCAACAGCATTATTTATCATGTTTCTTAGGTTACCACCATAAACACAATCATTAATAAATGCATGCACTAATTCATGATGAATAACATGTTTGAATTCTTGGTGAGAACCATCATATGGTATAACTATACGATTTTTATATAATTCAGTTACTCCTCCAATTCCTTCAAACATATAGCTATCAATGACATTAGTTTGTTGAAAATCATTATGAGAATTATAAATTATTATAGAAACTCTATTTTTTAAGCTCCAATTTAACCTGTCAGCTATTTTTAGATATGCAATTTCAGCTTCTCTTGCTGTAAATTCAGCATGTTTTCGACCTTTTTCATAGTAGTATATATCAAAATGATTTGATTGTATATAATTCCAATCAAAATTTTCATATTGAACGATGTTTTGGCCAAATTGTCCCCATAATATGCTAAATAAGAAATATATAAATGTTTTTTTCAATAGGATAATACTTCCTAAATGTTAATTTTGTTTAAAAGATAATATTAAATTATAATAAATCTAATACGAGTTTAAAAGAGTTTTGTAAACTTCTTTTTAATTATGATATCATTTTTTAGAGTTCTAACTTTTACCTATGGTTAAACTTCCTATTTATTTCATTTCAGATTGTCATTTTAGCTTAAATATGACCAATGTTGAAAGAAAAAATAGAGAAAAATTATTTTCGCTATTTAAATCTATCAAATCTTCTGGAGGAACTCTAGTTTTAGGAGGTGATTTTTTTGATTTTTGGTTTCAATATAAATATGTTATTCCAAAAAATTATATAGAAATTATTGAATCATTAAAAGCCCTTACTGATTCAGGAATATCCATACATTATGTATTAGGTAATCATGATTATTGGGACTTTGGATATTTTAATGATTATATCAATATCAATACATATAAGAATGATTTTAATCTAAAATTTCTTAATCATAATATTAAAATTACTCATGGTGATGGTTTATTGAAGAACGATTATGGTTATCGTTTTTTAAAAAAAATCATACGCAGTAAACTATTTATCTACTTATTTAAAAATTTTCATCCAGATTGGGGTTGTGCATTAGCTTCAAAAATATCTCGATCAAGTAGTCATTATAATCATCATGATAATAAAAGTCAGTTGATACATAAAGAGATAAAAAATTATGCAATAAAAAAATGGGATGAAGGATTTAATACTGTTTTAGTAGGTCATTATCACCAAATTGGAATAGAAAAGGAAGGCAAAAATAAATTAATATTCATGGGCGATTGGTTGCGCCATCATACTGTTACTCGTCTAAGTGAGGATGGTTGGGATCAATTGAAATATAATGAAATATAAATTTATCTTGCATTAGGACTACCATAAGAAAGAAATTTGTATTATAAATTTAATCAAAATCCTATGCTATATTTTGTAAAAAGACTATACATATTATTGTTTTTTCCTTTTCTAATGATTGGTTGTGCAACAAAATTTACAACTTATACTTTAGAAGATGTTGAAAAACATCGTTTAATGTTTAAAGATGGTAAAAAGAATTCTCTTGAGGAACTAGTAAGCATTTATCAAGATAAAAACCAACCGTATGAAGTAAGGATTGCTGCAATTAGAGCTTTATCAGAAAGTCGTGACCCCATTATTATTAGTTCCATTCAAAGTTCTGTAAAGAGTGCTAGCTTAATAGAATTAGACTTAATGAAAGAAGCTGTAGAAATTTTAGTAGGTTTTAATGATCCCTCATCAACGGACTCACTGATTGCCTCATTGAAATCTAATGAAAAAAAATCAATGGAAATTAGAGAAACTATTGTTACAGCCATAGGACAAAATGGTACCAACGATAAAGTTTATACATTGCTTGAGTTATACCAAGTAAGTAAAACCAATTATGCTAGAATGAATA
Source organism: uncultured bacterium (assembly GCA_964342955.1). GTDB lineage: Bacteria > Fidelibacterota > Marinisomatia > SCGC-AAA003-L08 > D37C17 > CAYFHL01. The sequence goes on along the minus strand of CAYFHL010000020.1, from coordinate 4,441 downwards.
GCTTGTTAGCAAAGACTCTTGGTGAGATAGGAGATGATAAAGTGATTCCAATATTAATGGAAATTGCAAAGAATAAAAATCTTCATATAACTATTAGGAATCAAGCTGTTCAAGTTTTAGCCAAAAAACAATCGCCAGAATTAATTGATTTTTTTGTTGAAATGATAGGTGATCCAGATACAAGGGATAAGGTTAATGAATATGCTCTAACAGTTATGGGAGAGCTAAGTCAAGAAAGAATGATTCTTGCTTTAATGGAGGCATATCAAACAGGCAAGCATCAATATTATTCGCTTTTAAATACAATAATAGATAGCTTAGAAGATTACAATAATCCTGAAATAAAATCAGTTTATTTGGAAGTAGCACAATCAGAGGGATTTCCTAGTTCAGTTAGGTTTAAGGCGCTGAAGGCTTTAACTCAATATTCTGATCCCGAAATTATGGCAGAAGTAATTGATCTTTTAAATAGCCCTGAAAATTATGTTTATTATAATGAAATTATTGAAATGTTAAATAGATATAATCTATATGAAGATTATAAACCCAAACTTAGAAATGCTGCATTTAAGGCTATGAGTAGAGAGCGAGGAGTCATAGGAGCGTATAGTGACTAGATTATTAATTATTATATTTTTTCTTTTTAGTTGTGGAGGTAAAAAGTCACCTTCACCAGAGCCTGAGGAATTTATTTTAGATGATTTTCCAATAGAGGAGGCAGAGCCATTTTATCCTGTCGAAGAATCAATTGAAGATATTCAAAAGCAAATTGATAATTTACGTGCACGAGTTATCGAATATGAATCTAAAATAGCAGTTCCTAACTTCAATGAGCAGATAAAAGAACTTATTAGAAAACCAGAAGCGTCACATAAAATAATTCTTGAAAATGGTACGGTTATTGAGGGAAGTATAGAACAAGATAAATTAGATTATTTAATTGTTCGGACAGAATTAGGAAACTTAACAATTAATAGAAAAGATATTGTTAAAGTAGAAATGATAACACCTAATATTCCTAATCTTATTTTTTTAGGTGATGCAAAAGAGGAAATTTTCTCCAATAAACGGACATTTAAAGGGAAAGTAATAAATAAAGGAAAAAGAAGAGGCGACTTTGTGAGAGTAATATATTATTTATGGGGAAATGAGACTCAGCTTATTGCTTCAGATTCTAGCTTTGTTAATGGTATTCAAGTACGATATCGTTCTGGCATTGTAACTGATTCTGCTGTAGATACTAGCCAGTCAGCATCTTTTGAAGTAATTGTACCAGTATTAGAAAATACTCCAGTTGAATATATTACAAGGAAAATTCATTGGGAAGCATATGATTAAAGTTTATAGATAATTATATTTATACTATAATTAGCCACATTTGCTGATCTAAATCTATGTATCTAATTAAAATGATTATGTTAAATAGAGAATGAAAAATTTAACTATTTTTATAACTTGCATGATAATTTGCTTGTTTTTAAAAAATTGTGATAATAGCAATAAGGCTAAAACCTATCGAATACTAAAAACAACAGAAAAAAAGCAATCAAGAGAAAGTACTTTTAAACAAGATATAATAACTTTTGATGTACCAGATTCATGGATTCAAAGTGACCCTACACCTATGAGATTAGCTAGTTTCTTAGTGCCATATTCCGATGGTAACGGAGATTTATCTGTTATTAAGTTAGCTGGTGATGGTGGAGGACTTCAAGCCAATGTTAATAGATGGCGTAGGCAATTAGATAAATCATCGATCACATTAAGTGAAATAGAAGAAGATATTTATTTTCATAAAGGGAAATTAGGTGAATTTAAAATAATTGAAATATATAATTTAGAAAAAGATATTAATTTCCTTTGTGCGATAATATCAACTAATAATCAAACATTGTTCATAAAACTCTCAATTACAAAATTAGGACTTGTTGAATCTAAATCAGATTTTATTCATTTTATTTCTTCAATAGATTATAATTAAATAAGTGAAAATATTTTTAAAACCTAAGCTTTTTGTATTCCTAATTATTTGGATGATGTATTTAATAATAGTTGGAACTATAGCTCAAAAAAATATGAGTTTATTTGCTGTTCAAGAAAAATATTTTTCATCGTTTATTATTTGGTATTGGTATTTCCCCTTTCCGGGCCTCAGATTATCTATGATATTAATGTTTTTTAATTTATCAGGTTTCTTTATAAATAAGAACCTATGGAAAATAAAGAAGAGTGGAATTATTTTAATGCATTTAGGCGTTATGATGTTATTGATTGGTGGTGGTTTAACAGGAGTTTTCAGCAAAGAAGGTAGTATGATGATTGAAGAGGGAAAAAGCACAAATTATATAGAAGATTATAATCTTTCTGAATTAGCCATAGTTAATATCTCATCACAATCATATGACGAATTTACAATATTTGGACAAAGTATGTTGAAAAGAGATGCTAAACTAGAAAGTGACAATTTTAATTTTACGATAGAAATTGAAAATTATATGAAAAATTCTGAAGTTGTAGCTAGAGAAAAGAGTGATAATAAAAATTTGAAGGGTATGATGAAAAATCTTATTATTCAAGAAATAGCACCATCAAAAGAAGAGCACTTAAACATACCAGGAGTTACTTTTTATATAAAAAATACAAATACAGAATCAGATGGATACTATGGTGTATTTTTAAGTCAAAGTGTACCCCAGAGTATAAGAATTAATGATAAAGAATATATTATTATTCTAAGAAAAGAAAGAACATATTTACCATTTTCTATTGAATTATATGATTTTAAAAAAATTATGCACCCTGGTACAAATATTGCTAAAAGTTATAGTTCAGAAGTTTATTTAAATGATAATGAGATTTCAAGAACCACCTTAATTCAAATGAATGAGCCATTAAGATATAAAGGTTATACTCTATATCAATCTTCATTTATTGAAGGAGAAATAAATGATATTTCAGTTTTAGCGGTTGTAAAAAATTATGGTAGACTCTTTCCATATATTTCAAGTTGTATAATATGTTTAGGTCTATTGATTCATTTATTAACAAAATTACCCATATTGTTTATTAAAGAGAGAATTTAGATTGTAATTATGAAAGCTATTAATATTTTTATTATTTTTTTATTATTAATTCCTAATAAATTTCTTAAATCAGAAGTTTTCAATTCAGATGAAATATTAGTTCAAGAGAATGGTAGAGTCAAACCTTTTGATACTTTTGCTAGAAATAATTTATTAGCAATTCTTTCAAAGAGATCATTGAAATCTTCTGCTCTTCCTAATTCATATTCTGAAAAACAGATGAGTGCATCTGATTGGCTTTTTGAAATTTCTACTAAGCCATATCAAGCACATAATCATAGAATTTTTAATATTCAAAACCCTGAATTAGTTCGTAGTATGGGACTTGATTGGGATGACAAACATTTATTTACTGCAGAAGAAGTATTATTAGGCTTGCAAAATAAAATAGAATATATTAACAAAATTCAAAATTTAGATGAAAGCCAACTATCAAGTTTTGATGAATTAATGCTTAGACTTTATAGAAATTTTGTATTGTATCAAGAGTTGAAATATAGTTTATCTTGTTTATTGCCAATAATACCCATAAACAATAATGAAATTGCTTTATTAATGGATGTAGAAAATAATACTAAAGTAAGTTATTATAATATAATTTCAAAAATTGATAGATTAAGATTGCCTATTCAAAACATGCTAGATAAAGAAAGTAATAATTGGGACGTTACTGAGCAGTCTTTAAGCCAAATTCTAATGCAAATGAAAGAAATTAACCAAGATAAATTCGCTCAAAAACTTAAACTGATTCCTCCTCAAGAGGAGTCAAAGGATGATATTTGGTTATCACCTTGGGAAATTGTTGAAAAATCAGATATTGATAATAATCAGAAAAGGGTAATAAATAGTTTAGAAAAATTGATTAATGCTAAAATTAAAAATGATAGAGATGAAGAATTATTGGCTATGAGCTCATATTCTCAAAGTGTAGACCCCAATTATAGAAATTACTTTACATTTTTTAAAATACAAAAAGAAGTATGGTTAAATAAAACGAAAATATTTATAAAAAGTACAATGTTTTATTTGTTAGCTTTTCTTTTATTATCTATTTCATGGATTGTGAAACCTAAGTTTTTAAAGCTTACTGCTCTAATAATGCTAGTATTTGGTTCTATATTACATAGCTATGGTATTATTTTACGAGTAATTATAATGGCAAGGCCACCAGTCTCCACATTGTATGAAAGTATTATTTTTGTTAATTTGATTAGCGTAATATTTGCATTAATATTAGAATTCAAAAGAAGAGATGGCGTTGGAATATTTGTCGGTTCAGTATGCGGTATAGTTTTACACTATGTGGGGTTTGGATATGCTAATGATGGTGATACCCTTGGTATGTTAGTCGCAGTACT
>CAYFHL010000019.1:15899-17021 GCA_964342955.1 uncultured bacterium | reverse complement strand
GAAAACTCTAAACAATCGATAAATTATAAAGAATATAAATTTTTGAAAAAATTTTTAACTGACCAAGCGAAAATTATACCAGGTTTTGTTACTGGAGTGTGTGCAAAACACCAAAGGCAACTTACGAAAGCTATAAAGCAAGCTAGAAATATTGCCCTATTACCATTTTCAATTGATCCGAGACATTATTAGGAGTAAAAATGAAGATTATATTAAATAAAAAAATAGATAAGTTGGGAGATGCAGGTCAGATCATTAATGTAAAAGATGGCTATGCTCGTAATTTTTTGATACCAAACGGTTGGGCTAAACTAGCAAATAAAAAAAATATTTTAGCTACCCAAAAATTAATTTCTATTAATGAGAAGAAAGAAGCAAAAACTAGAGAAAATTTAGAAGCTTTATCAAAACAATTAAACAAACTAACACTAAAATTTGAATTAAAATCAGGTGATGATGGTAAACTCTTTGGATCTGTAACATCACAAATGATTTCAGATGAAATTGAAAAAAAAGGTTATAAAATCAATAAAAAAGAAATTGATTTAAGTGAGCCTATTAAACATGTAGGTAAATATTTTATAGAAATTAAGCTAGGAAACAATTTTAATAGTAAAGTAAAATTAAAAATAACTTCAATAGAAGAAAAATAACTTCAAAATATTTAAATGCTATTTGTAATAACATTATTTAAGATAGAAATATGTTTGCACAAGTAGCATTTCCAATATCTAGCTTTCAATCATTTTCCTATTCGATCCCTAGCGAACTTATAGGTAAAATAAAGCCTGGTGTATGCGTTGCAGCCCCATTAAATAAAAAAATTCAAATAGGTTTTATAGTTTCTGTTAAATCACATATAGATTACAAAGGGAAAATTTTATCTATTCAATCTATAAGTAAGACAAATTTTAATATTCCTAAAGAATTATGGAATACTATTGAATGGATGTCATATTACTATATTGCTCCTATAGGAAATATATTGAAGGCCGCAATACCACAATCTTTTTTAAAGGTATATAAACCTCAACAAACTCAATATATTAAAATATCTCCTGAGGGTATTAGATCAATTGATAAAATAAATAAAAATGCAAAAGTTCAAATACAAATATTAAA
>CAYFHL010000019.1:0-15799 GCA_964342955.1 uncultured bacterium | reverse complement strand
ATTGGAAAAACAGTACTGGTTTTAGTTCCTGAAATTGCACTTACATCAACAATTGCAATAAAGTTTAATGCTATTTTTGGTAACAAAGTAGCTTTATGGCATAGTAAAATGACAAAATCAGAAAAGGGACACACATGGCAACAATTAATAATGGGAAAATATTCCATAGTTATTGGAGCAAGAAGTGCGGTTTTTGCACCTATTAATAATTTAGGTTTAATTATTGTAGATGAAGAACACGATTCTTCCTATAAACAAGAAAATCCTAGTCCAAGATATAATGCTAGGGATTTAGCAATATTAAGAGCGAAGAATGCATCAGCTAAAGTGTTATTGGGCAGTGCTACTCCTAGCTTAGAAAGCTATTATAATTGTATAAATAAAAAATATTTATTACTAAAATTAGACAAGAGATATGGTAAATCAACACATCCAATTATTGAACTTGTTGATATGAAAAAAATTAATTATGAAGCGAGACCATATCCAAATATATTGAGTCCACAATTAATTGTAAGAATAAATGAATGTTTAGAAAAAAATGAACAAATAATTATATTGCATAATAGAAGAGGCCACTCTCTGGTTTATTTTTGTCAAGATTGTGGAGCATGTATAGAATGTAAAAGATGTGCTGTATCCATGACATACCATAGAACCAAAAATTATTTACGATGCCACTACTGTGATTACACTATTGATATAATAAGGGATTGTGAAAATTGTAAATCAAAAAATATAAAATTTTCAGGATTTGGAATTCAACAAATTGAAGAAATTCTGAAAGTTACATTTCCACAATCAATAGTTTTAAGAATGGACCTGGATTCAGTTAATAAACACGGTTCACATTATAAAATATTAAATAAGTTTTCAGAAAAAAAAGCAAATATTTTGCTAGGAACACAAATGATTGCAAAGGGTTTAGATTTTCCAGATGTTACTTTAGTAGGAATTATTAATGCAGATAATGGTTTGTACTTCCCTGATTTTCGATCAGGTGAAAAAATATTTCAATTAATTTATCAAGTATGTGGTCGATCAGGTAGAAGAGAAAAACAAGGAAGAGCAATTATACAAACCTATAATTCAGATGATATATATATCAAAACTGCAACACAAATGAATATCAAACTATTTTATAATATTTCTCTATCGAGTAGAAAAGAATTAAACTATCCTCCTTTTTCTAGATTAGCACGTTTATTATTATATAGTAAAAATAGACATGATATAGAAAAGATGAGTCAATCTCTAAAAAGAAAATTATTAAAAAATAAAAATTTTATAATTTTAGGACCATCTTATGCGCCACTAGAAAAGATTAAAGATAATTGGAGAATCCATATTATTATAAAATCTTTTTCAAAAAAACCAATGGATTTACAGCATTTTATTTTAAAATATTTAGGGAAAAATATTTTTGAAAAACAGACAAATAAAGTAAGAATACAAATTGATATAGATCCAATAAATATGATGTGAAATGTTAAAAAATAAAATTATTATTTCAACATATTTATTTGTAATTGTTGAATTATTATTTTCATATAACTTTAAGACGATTTTAGGAGAAGTAGAGTTAATTGTTTTAGAAAATGAAAAAGATAAAGTTCCACAAATAAAAAATTTAATACAATCTACCTCAAAGAATCTTTATGATAAATTTGGCCCTATACAACTAGACTCCATAACAATTTATATAACTGACAATAATCACAGTTTCAAAAAGCTAAGTGGAAATTCTACACCTGAATGGGGTATAGCTATAGCAAAACACAATCCAGATATTATAGTGCTTAAGTCTCCAAGTTTTGCAAAAATTACATTTAATAGATTTAAAAAGGTCATTATTCATGAAATTAGTCATATATATTTTAGAAGGATAACTAATGGTAGCTCAATTCCATCTTGGTTTATGGAGGGTATTGCAATGCAATTTTCAAGTGAATTTTCTGTTTCACATAAAATATCTATTTCCAAAGCAATATGGAAAAATAAAATATTTTCTATAAATGAATTAAATTATATTAATAATTATAAAAAACCAGAGATTCAACTTATATATGGACAGTCTGCATCATTAATCGAGGCTTTAGAATATTTTTATGGAGAGAATATTATTAAAAAAATAATATATTTTATGAATAGTGGTGATCAATTTTATGAAGCATTGGAAAAAACTACTGAATTAAATATTTTAGAATTTGATTTAAAATATTTAAAATTTTTAAAAAATCAATATCGTTGGATTTTTTTATTGAATTCATCTAATATGATTTTCATAATATTTCCTATTATTGTTATAATTGGATATGTTTATAAACGATATACAACAAAAATTATATTAAAAAAATGGGAATATGAAGAGCAAAATATTGAAGACTAATTTATTTTTTAGACGATTAATATATTTAATATTTGTTACAATAGTCTCTGGAAATGGTTTATATCAAATGATATATTTACCAAGAGATAGTAGGTCTTTATCAATGAATCAAGGTGGCTCTGCTTATAACTATATTTATTTGCAAAAAAATCCTGCAACATTGGAACAAACTCAATCTAATTTAGGCTTTCACCTTATTAATTTTCCTCAAAATATTAACTCTCTTCAAATTGATTATTCAAAAAAAATACTAAATGGTGTTTTTGCTTCACAAATATGTATATTGGATTATGGAAGTTTTCGAGATAAAAAAAATAATTACGAATTTAGTGCTCAAGATATATTATTAAGTTCTGCATTTAAAAAATCTATTATTGAAATGTTTTCATTTGGAATTTCTGGAAGCTATTATTCTAGCAATATAGAAAATTATTATTCAAATTTATTATTATTTAATATAGGTATTAAAACTCAAGTTAATCAGTATAGATTTGGATTGGGAATATCGGTTGAGAATTTATCTTATATATTTAATCAGTATACACATATTACAGAAACAATACCAACATTGTTTAGATTATCAACTTTCTATAAGCCAGAACATCTACCAGTAAATATTAATTTAGATTTATATAATAATTCAGAAAATTATATAATTTCAATTGAGTTTTATCCAAATAAAAATATATTATTTAGATTTGGAGCGAGTAGTGAAAGAAAATATTTAATGACAGGTAATTTCCAAAACGACTTTTTATCTGGACTTTCTGGAGGATTAAGTTTTAAGTATAAAAAAAATGAAATTCAAGTAGCCTTAAAAAATTTGGGTGCCTCAGGAATCATTACATCACTAACACTATCTTATAATATTAATTAATTTCTAATATTAAATAATCAATTAACAATATTATACTTCCCCCCAATTTTTTTAAATGCTTCAATAGATTTATCTAAATGATATTGTGTATGTTCAGAACTTATTTGAACTCGAATTCTTGCTTCATTCTTAGGTACCACTGGATATGAAAATCCAATAACATAAATACCTTCATTAAGCATATCTTTTGCAATATTTTTTGCGATTTTTGCTTCTTGACACATAATTGGAACGATTGGATGTGTTCCTGGCTTGATATTAAAACCAAGCTCAGTGATTTTTTTTCTAAAATATAGAGTATTTTTTTCTAAAACATTTTTTAGTTTTAAATTTTTTGATAGGATATTTAATACTTCAATTGAAGTAGCAACTATGATTGGTGCAAGCGAATTGCTGAATAAATAAGGTCTAGATTTTTGCCGTAGTATCTCAATAATTTCTTTACGACCAGAGGTAAATCCTCCTGAAGCTCCGCCAAGTGCTTTTCCAAGAGTAGAAGTTACTATATCTACTCTATCCAATACATCACAATAATCGATTGATCCACGCCCAGTAGGTCCAAAAAAACCAGTTGCATGTGAATCATCAACCATAACTAAGGCCTTATACTTTTCAGCTAAATCACAAATTTGTTTTAGTTTGGCAATAGTCCCATCCATTGAAAAAACTCCATCTGTTGCAATTAATCTTACTTTAGCCTTTTGACACTTCTTTAATTTTTCTTCTAAATCATTCATATCAGAATTTTTATAAACATATCTTTTTGCTTTACATAATCGTATACCATCAATAATAGATGCATGGTTTAATGAATCAGATATTATGGCATCATCAGCTTCTAGAATTGTTTCAAATAATCCGCCATTTGCATCAAAACATGATGAATATAAAATGGTATCATCTTTTTTTAAAAAATCGGATATTTTTTCCTCAAGATGTTTATGAATTTTTTGGGTTCCACAAATAAATCGAACTGAACTTAATCCAAACCCCCATTTATCTAATGCCTTGGATGCTGCTTTAATTAATAATGGATGATTAGCCAAGCCTAAATAATTATTAGCGCAAAAATTTATAACTAATGAATTATTAACATTAATTTCTGCAGACTGTGCTGATTCTAAAATACGTTCATTTTTATATAAACCATTTTTATTAATATTAATTAGCTCTTCATTCAGTCTCTTTTTTAAAATATTCAATTTGATTTCCTTTTATTATTTTTTATTCAAGTCAGGAATAAGATAATCTGATAAAGCTCTATCTAAATCATGTATTGGATTCCATCCCCAATCTTTTTTTGCTGCATTATCATTAATATCTTTTGGCCAGCTATTTACCATATTATTTTTTTTACTATCAATAGAATAAAGAATATTAGAGTTAGGAAATATTTCAATCATTTTTTTCCTAAATTCTTCTGCAGTTGGAGAAAATGCTCTAACATTATAAATTGATTGATTTAAATGTTTAATATCTATATTCATTAATTCTAATATAGCACTTATTGCATCGACCATTGTCATAAATGGAATTTGTGCATCGGGTCCAACAAAACAGTTATAAGGTTTGTTATTAGCACATGCATGCAACATTGCCGGTATGTAATCACTAGTACCTCCTGTTGGTTGCGTTTGAGATGAAATAATACCTGGGAATCTAATAGATCTGAAATCTATAGATTTAAATTCACTAATCATAGAAAAATATTTGCCTAAATTTTCACAGTATAATTTGTTACATCCATAAATGGTGCTAGGACTTAAATATTGATTTTCATGAATTTTTCCCGCATTATTTTTCTCATTTAAATTTTTGAATCCATATACAGCAATTGTGCTAGGAAAAAAAAATTTTACAGCACTTTTTTGAATTTTACTTTGCTGAATTGCAAAGTTTAAAAGATTAATAGTTCCATTAACATTAACATCATGTGCCCTAAATGGATTTTTTTCTGAATCCGATGATAATAAGGCAGCAAGATGGTAGATTTGTTTAATTTTATATTTCTGATTAATTTTTTTATAAATTTCTAGGTCTAAAATATTCCCAGTAATTTTTTCAATTATTAATGGAGACTGAATGTTTTTAATTTTATTTAAATCTAATGTAACAATATCTAATGAATTTGATTCATTCAGCTTATTAATTAATCCTTGACCAATTTCTCCATTAGCGCCTGTTATTAAAATTGCAGGTATTCTCATAATTTCCTTAAAATATTAAAAATTATATATAATAATTTACAGTAATTTTAAAATGAATATTATAATCCAATTTAAATTTTGATATGAGCAAGATGAATGGTTTATTAACAAATGATCAATTATATACGATACACAATAATATTACATACTATATGTTTTTTGTATGGTTTGGAATATGTATATTGGGGTATTTATTAAAGAATAAAGTAATAATTAAAAATAATATATCAATTATTCTAGTTGTAATAAGCATAATTCAGGAAATTTTTGATTATATAAATAGATTTTTTATAAATGATTTATATATTCCAAGTCTAGAAAATGATCTTCCATTTCACTTATGCCACTTTGCTTACTGGTTATCAGTTTTGTGTTTATTAATTTTAATATTAGGAAAAAATTCAAAAAAAATTCAAATGTATTTTAATTGTGCTTATTTTTTTGGTTTTTCTGGAGCTCTTCAGGGAATTTTAACAGTAGATTTAACAAATATATTTACATTGAATGATATTCTGGCATTACAATTTCAGCATTCTTTTATAATATTAAATGTTTTATGGATTATATTTGCATATAATTTAAAATTTAATCAAAAAGGAATTATTCAAGTATTTATAATAATTAATATTTTAGCAATATTTGTAGGATTAATTAATTTATTTTTAAATACAAACTATATGTTTTTATGTAATGCTCCGGATGTAAACAATCCATTATTAATTGGTAAATGGCCCATATATCTTGTATTTTTTGAAATATTTTTTTTCCTATATGGCTATCTGCTATATTTCCCCTTTAAAATTATTAAATTAATAAATGGAAAAAATGAAGAGATATAAAAAACTCATTATATTGTATTTACCAATATTAATTGTTTTTAATTGTGCAATTGAGATATCTAATGAGTTTGATAATGAAGTCTATGATTTTTCTACATTAAATTTAGATACAGATTCAGTATTTTCTATTATTTCATGGAATATTGAACACTTTCCCAAAGAATATGATTTAACTATTGAAATTATTATAAATGCAATTAATGCAATGAATCCAGATGTAATATGCTTACAAGAGATTGAAAATTCAGATTATTTTATTGAATTAGTTGAAAAGCTAGATAATTACAAGGGTTTTTTATCGGAAAGTGCATATTTTAATTTAAATTTAGCTCTAATTTATAAATCAGAATTATTAGTAGAAGAAGTTTTTGAAATTTATATAGATAACAAATCAGCTTTTCCAAGACCACCCCAAGTTTTGAAAATAAATTATAATAATGAAAATATTATAGTAATTAATAATCATTTAAAAGCTCAAGAATCAGGAATTGATGATGATCAAAGACGAATAGCAGCATCAAATTTATTAGAAGATTATATTAACCTGTACTATGAAAATGAAAATGTTATAATAATTGGGGATTTAAATGATGAAATTACAGATGCAGAAAATGAAAATGTATTCTGGAATTTTATTTCTAAACCGGAGAGCTATTTGTTTGTGGATATGGAAGTTGCTCAAGATACTTCAATGTATTATTGGTCACTTCCTGATTGGAATAGCCATGTTGACCATATTATTATAAATAATCATTTATTTGATAATTATTTACATTCAAATTCAATGTATAAAACAATTAGAATTGATGATTATTTTTTTGATGGCTGGAATGGTTATGATATGATAGTTTCTGATCATAGGCCTATTGCACTTAAACTATATTTTAATTAGTATGCAACCTAAAATATTAATTGTAACTGATACATATTATCCAATGATGGATGGAGTATTGAAATCTATTGAAGAATATATATCTAAATCTAAAGATAAGTATGATATATCAATATTAGTTCCCGATACAAGTACAAAAAAAATAAAAGGAATTAAAACATTTTTTTATAAGAAATCAAATCTATTTAAAATTTCAATTTATCCATTTCCCAAATGGTCATTTAAAAATTTATCATATATAAAGAAAGTTATTAAAGATCATGACATTATTTTTTCACATGGTCCAAGTTTTGTGGGTCTTTATTTATCATTAAGATATGGAAAAAAATTTAACAAAAAGAATGTATTATATATTCATGGAATTGCATGGGATTTTATTTTACACTATTTTCCATTAAGTAGAATGATCATTAAATTATTAAAAAAAATAATTGTTATCTATTATAATTCATGGGATTTATTAATTTCACCTTACCATGAAGCAAAAGAAGAATTAGAAAAAGCTGGTGTTTTATCTAATATTGAAATTGCTAGTTTAGGGGTTAATACTAAAATATTTAAACCAGTTAAAAAGATTACTGAACAAAAACAAAAATTATTGTTACCACAAAAAATAATTATTGGATATGTTGGAAGAATTTGTAAAGAAAAAAATACATTATTATTACTTAATGCTTTTAAAAAACTTGATTCAGAAAAATATTTTCTTTTAGTTGTAGGTGATGGACATGAAAGTATACTGAAACAATTTAAGAATTATAAAAATTGTAAAGTAACAGGATTTGTTCATAATGTAGAAGAATATTTAAGGGCAATGGATATTTTTGTTATGCCAAGTTTAACAGAGACAACATCATTGGCAACACTTGAAGCTATGTCATCTGGGTTAGCTGTTATTGCTTCTAAAGTTGGATATATTAAATCATATATTCAAAATAATGAAAATGGCATATTATTTTCACATACAGATTTTATTTTATTAAGCAAAATAATAGAAGAGGTTGGTAGCAATGAAATCTTAAGAAACAATTTAAGAAATAAAGCAAGAAAAACAGTAGTTAATTATTTTTCATGGGATCATACAGCTTCAGAAATAAATAAACATTTGTTTAATAAATAGTAATCAACTTTAAAGAAATACTGATTCATTAATACATCTCTTAAAGAGAACTAGCAAAAAAAACATTTTAGTTTAAAATTGAATTAACCAAAATAATAATATCTAGTAAATTAATAACTCCATCTTGATTGAAATCAGCTGAATTTTCTGATGATATTTGTTCAAGTATTAGATTTATAACCATAATAATATCTAATATATTTATAAAATTATCATCATTAATATCATATGAAATAAAATCTCTAGTGAACAACATAGATTGAAAATTATTTGGATTTTTTTCAGAATATATTTTAAGATTGAAATAACTATTATTATCTATATTTAAGTTTTCTACAATAGTTATTTCATTATCATTAGAGACTGTAACACTATTTTCCAATAATAATACATTATTATAATTGTATAATTCATATTTAAAATTTTGAGACAACCAACTATTATTATAAATAGTAATAATTAAATTTTCTTCATTTGGATTCAAGTAAAATTCATTATATTCACCATTTAAATTATCTATCTTAAATGAAAAGGCATTAGGATATAAATTAAAAACTCTTTGAGATCTGTATATAGAGATAGAATTAGAATTGTTATCTTTTGCGTTTAAATGCCAAACAATTTGGTTGCTATCATTTATTTCTAATACATTTCCGGTTCTACCTGCTGTTATTAAGGTATTACCATTTAATAATTTATCGCATTCTCCACGAGATAATGTTAATAATGTATCAGGTAAAATATATTCCCATATTAATTCAGGATTTTGATTATTAATAATTTCAATTTCAAGACATCGAGATAGTTCAGGACTATTGTTTCTACCATTATCAAAAAATAATAAATTACCATCATATGTAATTTGAGCTGAGTGTTGATGAGAAAATCCAAAATCTTCATCGAAGAATATCTGATTCATAAAATCAGGATTTCCTAAATTCCATATTATTTCTTTTGTATTATAATCAATAGCAACTATTCTACTCAAATTTCTAATAGAAATATAGACTTGATCTGTTAATGGTTCTAAATATACTGAATTTGAGTGTGTCCAGTCAAATTCAGTAGACCCAGTATAATCTTCAACCCAAAGAGGATTATATTCATTTAAACTTAAATAATCAAATGTATTCCATTCCCATAATAAGTTACCATTTTGATCTAATTCAATGAACCGATCACCTTGCCAAGGAATCATATCGGGTAAATTTTCATTACATTCAACAGGGCACATATTAGAATCTATCACTGCATCAATAAAAAAATATGTATTATATTCAGATTTATTAAAATCATGATGCACGCCGTATTCATCTGAAGTTTGAAAAATTATTTCACTATCTAAATTAAATTCATAACCTTTTCCAGCAGAAAAACCAACAAAATTTCCATTATCTAAAAACTCATCAACTAATATTTTATTATTAGCAAAATTAAACTTATCTGCAAACCAAACAGGATAACCTTGAGAATTTAAAGCTAAAGAAAAATTTAATGATTCAAAATCCAATATTGTAATGCCAGGCGAATATTCTAATTGTTCATTAACTAATATATTGATATTATTAGGATAATTATTAGGTAATTGATTAATATTAAAAAAATTATTTTCATAGCAACTAATAAGATCACCATTTTCATTAAAACCACATATAAACCAGTAGTAATCATTGGCCCAATCAAGATCATTTAATATTATGGAATTATTTTGACTATAAAATGTATTTTGAATTGAATTACTAGTAATATAAAGTTCATAAAAGGAACTATTACTAATTTGTGGCCACCTAAAAAATATTTGATTATAATTTAAAATACTTCCATTAATAGGATGAAAATCATTAGAATAAGAGAAATGAACAATTATAATTAAAAAAGTTATTAAATTATTTTTACACTTCATTTTACATAGTCCTAAAATTTTAATTTTAAAATAAATAGCATCAAAATTAAATAAAATAGATGCAATAATATATCAGTTGGTGTTGGATTAAAAATGAACAATTCAGAAAGATTAAATATAATTTCAGGGAATTTATAAATAGAAAAGATGATTGCAGAGATCATTGATAATATTAAAAATAATAATGAATATTTAACATAGATATTAAATATTAAAGAAAGTCCACAAATAATTTCAAAAAATATAATAAAATTGGAAATATTTAATGGCAAACCCAAAGTTTCCAATTCAATAACTGCAATACTTGGCAAAATAATTCTAACTAAAGCTGCAGATAGAAACACAAAGCCCAAACACATTTGAATAGAATATAATAGAGTTAATTTTTTTAATAATTTAATCATAATAATTTTTTTAAAAATTTTCCTGTATAGGATATAGTTTGTTTAGATACAAAGTCAGGAGTACCTTCAGAAATTATATTGCCACCTTTTTCACCTCCTTCAGGACCAAGATCAATAATCCAATCAGATGATTTAATTACATCAAGATTATGTTCAATAACAACGACAGTATTGCCTTTATCTACTAAACCATGAAGTACTTTAAGAAGAAGTTTGACATCTTCAAAATGTAGTCCTGTTGTTGGTTCATCTAAAAAATATAAAGTTCTACCAGTTGCAACACGTGAAAGTTCTGTGGCTAGTTTGACTCTTTGTGATTCTCCTCCTGAAAGAGTTGTAGCTTGCTGTCCCAATCGTATATAGCTTAGTCCTACATCATTTAAAGTATTTAATTTTCTTTTAATAGAATTATGATTTTTAAAAAATATAAGAGCTTCTTCTATAGTCATATCTAATATATTATAGATTGTTTTGCCACTATACTTAATTTCTAAAGTTTCTCTATTATATCTTTTCCCCTTACATTCATCGCATTGAACGTACATATCTGATAAAAAATGCATTTCAATTTTTATTAATCCAGCTCCTCTACATGTTTCACATCGACCACCTTTTACATTAAAAGAAAATCTACCCGCTTTATATCCCCTTACTTTTGATTCAGGTAATTGAGCAAACAATTCTCGTATAAATGTAAAAAGACCGGTGTATGTTGCAGGATTAGAACGAGGTGTTCGCCCAATTGGTGATTGATTAATATTGACTACTTTATCTAAGTATAAAATGCCTTTTATATTTTGATATTTTAGAGGTTTGTTTATACTTGAATAGAATTCTCTTGATAAGATAGGATACAAAGTTTGATTAATAATCGATGATTTGCCTGAACCAGAAACCCCAGTTATACTAATAAATTTAGCCAATGGAAGTTTTAATGTAACATTTTTTAAATTATTTCCAGATGCACCAATAAGCTCTAAATAATTTCCATTACCCTTTCGTTTATTTTTTAAATAATTAATTTGCGATTTGCTTGATAAAAATTTTCCAGTTATAGATTTAGGATTTTTTAATATATTATTCAATGATCCCTCTGAAATAATTTTTCCTCCATGAATTCCTGCTTTAGGTCCCATATCAATAATCCAATCAGCGGATCTAATAGTTTCTTCATCATGCTCAACAACAATCACAGTATTCCCCAAATTTCTTAAATACTTTAATGTTTTTATAAGTTTTTGATTATCTCTTTGGTGCAAACCAATAGTAGGCTCATCTAAAATATATAAAACACCTACTAATTGAGAACCTATTTGTGTTGCTAATCGTATGCGTTGAGATTCACCTCCTGATAAAGTCCCAGCAGATCGGTTTAGTGTTAAATAATTAAGACCAACATTAGATAAAAAATTTAAACGATCCTTAATTTCTTTAATAATTTGGTTTGAAATTTCAAGATGCTTTTTATTTAGAATTAATTTTTCAAAAAAACTTATTAATTCTTCAACATTTTTTGATGTCAATTCATAAATATTTAGATTATTTATATTTACAGATAGTGATTCAGGTTTTAACCTTTTTCCATTACACTTAGAACAATTTTGTGTTGCCATATATTTTTCTATCCATTCTCGTGTATGATTAGATTTTGTTTGATTGTATCTCCGTTCTAAATTGGGTATAACACCTTCAAAATCACGATTTGTTACTCCAGAAAAATTTTTAGAATTATATTCCATAATAAATTTTTCTCCCGGTTTCGTTCCATATAGTAAAATATGTTGTATTTTATCATCTATTTTTTCCCATGGTGTTGTAAATCTAAAATCATAAATTTTTGCTAAACTTTTTAAAATTGATCCATACCAATTTCCTCGAGGTTGTGGGCCAATAGGAGCAATACATCCTTGAACTATGGTTTGTTTTTTATTAGGAACAACTAAATCCGGATCTATAGAAACTTTTGTTCCCAATCCTTCACAAGATTTACAAGCACCAAATGGAGAATTAAAAGAAAATGCTCTAGGCTCCAATTCTTCAAAAGAAATATCACATTTTGCACATGAAAAATGTTCACTATAAATATATTCTTTATCATCTAAACAATTAATAATAACTAATCCTTCTCCCATCTTTAGTGCCAGCTCTAATGAATTAGTTAATCTATTTTTTATATTTTTATTAACAATTAATCTATCTATAATTACTTCGATATTATGTTTTTTATTTTTTTTTATATTTATCGAATCAGTAAGTGAATAAATTTCTCCATCTATTCTTACTCTAACAAAGCCCTCACGAGCAATAGATCTAAAAAGATCCTTAAATTGTCCTTTACGTGATCGAATAACAGGTCCAAGAACTTGAAATTTTGTATCTTTAGGGAATTTTAAAATTTGATCAACAATTTTTTGTATAGATTGACGTTCAACAGGGCCATTACAATTATAACAAAATTGTTTTCCAATTCTAGCAAAGAGTAACCTAAGATAATCGTATATTTCTGTAATTGTGCCAACAGTAGATCGAGGATTTTTACCAGAGGTTTTTTGTTCTATTGAAATAGCTGGGGACAAGCCTTCAATATAATCAACATCTGGTTTTTCCATAAGTCCAAGAAATTGCCTAGCATAAGTTGATAAAGATTCCACATATCTTCTTTGGCCCTCAGCATAAATAGTATCAAAGGCTAAAGATGTTTTTCCAGAGCCAGATAGCCCTGTAATTACAATTAGCTTGTTTCTCGGTATTGTAACATCAATATTTTTAAGATTATGTTCACGAGCACCTTTTATAAATATATGTGGCTCTGATAATTTATTATTTTTATTCATACAGATATATTAACCTACGAGTAATTATTTTTTGTAAAAAGATATATTTATCAATATTGTTTATTAGTAATTTTCATAACTGTGAAAAAAATTAAATATATACTATTTGTTACTATTTGTCTAATTCTTATATTGGCATTTAAAAGCAATCTTCAAGATCCATTTAGAAAACTGAAAACATTAACACAAATTATAAGATTAGTTAATGAAAATTATGTAGAAGAAGTGAATATGGATGAAATAATTGAGGGAGCAATTATAGGTTTATTAGATAAACTAGATCCTCATTCTAGCTATATTTCAGAAGAACACTTTGAATTAGTTTCAGAACAATTTGAAGGTGAATTTGAGGGTATTGGAATTGAATTTAGTATTTTAGATGGATATATAACAGTAATTTCGCCTATCCCAGGGACTCCATCAGATAGGGCTGGACTTCAATCTGGTGATAAAATAACCAAAATTAATGGGGTTTCTGCATATAAAATTTCTCAAAAAGAAGTTTTTGAAAAACTTAGAGGGCCAAAAGGCTCTAAAGTAGATATCTCAATATCTAGAATAGGAAATGATGAAAATTTTGAGGTAACTCTAATTAGAGATAAAATTCCAATAGTAAGTGTTTTGGCATCATTTATGATAGATGACAAAATAGGGTATATCAAAATTAATAGATTTTCAAAAACTACTACCCAAGAAGTTAAATCTGCAATTAAAGCACTTGAAAAAAATGGTATGAATCAATTATTAATGGATTTGCGTAATAATGGGGGTGGAATGATGGACCAAGCTATTAATATTGTAGATATGTTCTTATCAAAACAAGATACAATATTATTTACCAAAGGAAGAATATATGGTTCTAATCAAGTTTATTATTCAAATAAACAAAAAGATGATAAAAATTATCCAATAATAATTTTAATTAATAGAGGATCTGCAAGTGCAAGTGAAATAGTATCTGGAGCATTACAGGATCATGATAGAGGCTTAGTAGTTGGAGAAACAAGCTTTGGGAAGGGTTTAGTGCAAAGACAATATCCATTAACTGATGGCTCTGCGGCCCGTGTTACAATTGCAAAATACTATACACCATCTGGAAGATTAATTCAACGGGATTTTAAAGATGGGATAGATGAATATTATTTGGATATAAATAAAGATTCAAGAGAAGCATCTGATTCTACATTAGCAAGTCGACCAATATATAAAACCAGGAGAGGAAGAACAGTATATGGAGGCGGGGGCATTATTCCAGACATTCATTCGAGCGCAGATATCATTTTTTCTAATAGCACAAGAGATATTTTATCACATCCGGATCGTTTATTATTTAATTTTTCTAATTATTTGAAAAGTGATATTGAGGATCAATATAATAATTATGAAAAGTTTGATAAAAACTTCAACATTGATAAAAGAATACAAATGCAATTTTTTAAATGGCTTAATGAAAAAAATATAGATTATGTTCAAGAAGAATTAAAAGAAAACTGGAATTACATTTCAAATAGAATAGAAGCAGAAATAGCAAATGGAATTTGGGGAAAAGAATTTATGTTTAAAAAGTTAATTGAACAAGATGTTCAAGTTCAGGATGCTATAAATAATTTTGAAAAAGCAAAACAACTGAATAATTAAATAAAATAATTATTTGTTAGAAACAAGAAAATTTACTAATCTTCCATGTTTGTAACTAAATTGATATTTTAATACAACTAAACTAAAAAGGGAAAAAAATGGTTCAATTATTTATTGATGGTGGTGGTTTTATGTGGCCAATTCTATTCATTTTTATTATTGGCTGCGTATTTGTTGGGGAGAGACTCTATCATCTTGTAAAGGGATTGTCTAGTGATGAAAAGTTTGCATTAGATATTTCAGAAACAGTTAAATCTGATGGAATAGATTCTGCATATAATAAATGTGAAAATTCACAAGGTCCTGTCGCGAATTTATGTTTAGCAGCTTTAGAAAGAGCAAAACTAGGTTCTATAGAAGCTGAAAAAGCATTAGATGATACTGGGAGTATTGAAATGGCTTCTATGGAAAAAAATATGACATGGATATCACTATGTATAGCTACTGCACCAATGTTGGGTTTTTTGGGTACTGTTTGGGGCATGATACAAGCATTTAATGATATAAAAATGGCTAATGATATTTCACCAGCAGTGGTGGCTGGTGGAATTTCTGTCGCATTATTAACCACAGCATTTGGATTAGTTGTTGCTGTTGTTTTACAGATTTTACAAAATGTTGTTTTATATATTATTGATAATCAAATTGTTACTTTGCAGAAGAGTACAACATCATTACTACATGCAATAAAAGATA
>CAYFHL010000018.1:0-17108 GCA_964342955.1 uncultured bacterium | reverse complement strand
AATTTTGCAATTTTTAACTTGTGTTTTAGATTGTTCCGTATATCTACCATCTGTTAAAAAATAGCATTCATCATTGACTATTAATAATAATGCAGCAGAACCCGTAAATCCTGTTAGATATCTAATATTGGTTAAATTTGAAACATATATTCCATCTAAATTATTTTTTATTAAAATATTTTTTACATGATCTATTCTTTTTTTATAAATATTCATTATGTCGTTTCCTCATCAAGTATCAATTTATTTATTTTATCTTTTAAGTTAGTAATTTTTTTTTCATCTGATCCAGAGCGTTGCATATCATCAAGTACATCCAATGCCTGGTTATAATGTTTTTGATTTATTAATATATGAGCCATTGTAAATGTGGCCATATTAGGTTGAATAATTGATTGTTCATCTATAGAATATGGCTCTACTGATTTTGGGGAATTAGGTATGGTACGACCTCGTTTTGGAATAAACGTATTTTCTTTAAAAATAGTTTCATCATTATTCTGAAGCCATTTAATTGATTCGGAATCATTAGGAAGCAAATCTAATATTTTTTTGATATATTTTGTTATTGTATTATTGCTTCTTTTAATTTGTATAGAAATTTTAATTAATAAACGTAGTGATACAATATTAATAGGATCATTTTTTAGCACCTCTTTTAATAATTTTTCAGCTTCTAAAAAATTCTCTTCTTCAACTAAAATTTTAGATAAAACAAATTTTCCATTATAATTATTTGGAACATTTTTTAGTCCAATCTCACAAACTTTTCTTGCTCTAGCCAAATCGTTATTATTAAAATAAAAATTTGCTAAAACAGGAAATATAGGAGAAGAAAAGTCATTAGCAAACTTTTTCTCTAACGATTTTATATTTAAAAAATCTTTCATTGTTTATAGCGGAATATTTCCATGCTTTTTAGATGGATTATTATCAACTTTATTTATTAAAATTTCTAAACCTGAAATTAATTTATTTCGTGTTTCATGAGGCTTAATAATATCATCTACATATCCTTTTTCAGCAGCAACATACGGATTTAAAAAGTTTTTTTTGTAGTTATCTACTAATTTAGAGTATTCTTGATTATTCAATTTAGATTTATCTTTCCACAAAATTTCTACAGCACCCTCTGGGCCCATAACGGCAATTTCAGCGCTTGGCCAAGCAAAATTTAAGTCACCCCTAATATTCTTAGATGACATTACATCAAATGCACCCCCATATGCTTTTCTTGTAATAATAGTTAATTTGGGCACTGTAGCTTCACAATATGCATATAATAGTTTTGCGCCATGCTTAATAATACCCCCCCATTCTTGATCTGAGCCTGGAAGAAACCCCGGAACATCTTCAAAAGTGATAATTGGAATATTAAAAGCATCGCAGAATCTTACAAATCTTGCGCCTTTTACTGATGCATCTATATCTAATACACCGGCTAAATAATTGGGTTGATTAGCTACTACTCCTGTACATTGGCCATTTATTCTAGCAAATCCTACAATTAAATTTTTTGCAAATTCGGCATGAATTTCAAAAAAACTTTTTGAGTCAAAAATAGCATTAATGACCTTATACATATCGTAAGGTTTGTTAACATTCTCTGGAATTAGGGTATCTATTTCATCTTTTTTTATTTGAGGTGCAATCACATTAGAAGACCTGGGTGCACTTTCTATATTATTAGATGGGAGATAGGTTAATAAAGTTCGAATTCCCTTTAATAGATCTATTTCATTATCATAACAAAAGTGAGATACACCAGACTTTGATGAATGTGTATTTGCGCCTCCTAGAGATTCCATGGTAATTTTTTCATGTGTGACGGTCTTAACAACCCGAGGTCCTGTAACAAACATATGGCTCGTATTTTTTACCATAAAAATAAAATCAGTAATTGCTGGCGAATATACAGCGCCACCAGCACAAGGACCTAAAATAGCAGAAATTTGAGGCACTACACCAGATGCTAAAGTATTTTTTAAAAAAATATCAGCATAACCTGCAAGACTATCAATTCCTTCTTGAATACGAGCACCACCAGAATCATTTAGACCAATTATTGGAACACCAGATTTTATTGCTAAATCCATAATTTTACAAATTTTTTTAGCACATGCTTTAGACAAAGACCCGCCAAATATTGTAAAATCTTGAGAAAAAACAAAAACTTTTATGCCATTAATTTTTCCATAACCGGTTATAACGCCATCAGTAAGAATTTTATTTTTTGACATATTAAAATTGGTAGCATCATGTTGTACAAACATATCTAGTTCTGTAAAGGTATTTTTATCAAGTAAAATATTTAGTCGTTCTCTAGCGGATAGTTTGCCTTTCTCTAATTGTTTTTTTAAATTTTTTTCCCCTCCAGCTTTTAGTGCTAAAGAACGCATTTTATTTAAATGTAATATTTTATTATTTGTTTTCACTGATCCAATTTTGAATATATTCTATGGTTTCATTAACAGGGGTTCCAGGACCAAATAATTTACCTACACCAATATCAGACAACACTTGCATATCCTCTTTTGGAATAATTCCGCCACCAGTAAGCAAAATATTGGAGAGACCTTTCTTATCCATAAGTTCTCTTATTTTTTTAAAGATAGTTAAATGAGCACCGCTTAAAATAGATAAAGCAATCACATCAGCATCTTCTTGCTCGGCTGCATTCACAATCATCTCAGGTGTCTGTCTTAATCCTAAATAAATTACTTCCATGCCTGAATCTCGGTATGCTCGTGCAAGAACCTTGATACCCCTATCGTGTCCATCAAGTCCGGGTTTCGCCATAATAATTCTAATTTTTTTATCCATATTTTAATTTAATACTTTTTTTAAGGTTTTAATGCTTATAATTTACTATCAATATATATTGTAAAGGGCCCATCATTAATAAGTTGAACATCCATATTTTCACCAAAAACACCCTCAAAGACATTAATATTATTTTTTCTTAAATTACTACAAAATTTTAAATAAAGTTTTTTTGCATATTGAGATTGAGCTGCATTAGTAAAGTTTGGTCTATTACCTTTTTTTATATTTGCACATAGCGTAAATTGGCTTACAACTAAAATTGATCCCTTAATATCTTTAATTGAATAATTTATTTTATTATTAGTATCAGGAAAAATACGCATTGAACATGTTTTGTTTACAAGATATATTATATCGTTTATGTCATCATCTTTATAAACCCCTAAAAAAACCAATAATCCAAGATTAATTTTACTTATAGATTTATTATTAATTCTTACTGATGCAGACCGTACTCTTTGTATTAAAGCTTTCAATAATGAATTTTCCTAACTAATCCAAACATCACGGTGAGAGGTTAATGTACGCAAATCAGATAACAATTTATTTGATGGTTCAACTTGAATATTATTAGATATAATTTTTTTAACGGAGCCATTAAATAAAAAATGAAAGATAATATTACACCGACCGGAGTGCTTCTTAGTCAAGCTTGAAATAGAATGTATTAAGCCTACATCTGCATGTTCTTTATCAATTTTTATATTTATATTTTTACTTAATTGTTTTCTAACTTGATCTAAGGGAATAATCCTATTTGCAATAATTTTTAACTTATTAAATTCTTCACGATTAGAAGGAGTTCCAATAGCAAAAACACAAAAATCATCAGATAAAAGATTTTTATATTTTTCATAAATATCATTAAATACAAAAATTTCTAGTTTACCAGATTTATTGCTTAATGAAATTATTGCCCAAGGATTATTTTTTTTATCAAATTTTATACTTACACTATCAATAATGCCACCAATGAAAATTTTGGATGGTTTTTTGGATGGTGGATTAGATAAATCAACATTCGAAAATTCATCAATGTCAATATGGTATTTAGATAAGGGGTCGCCGGATAAATAAAAACCAAGCAACTCTTTTTCACTTCTCAATTCTTCATCTTTAGTCCAAGCATCCACATTTAATAATTCTAGTTTAGAAGAAGCTAAATTATTATTTGTTTCATCATTATCAAATAAACTAGATTGATTAGATTCTAGTTCTTCAATATATTTTTGGCCAATAGAAATCATGTCATCTATTGAAGCCAATAATTGGGCACGATGCCCTTTAAAAATATCTACAGCGCCAACTTTTATTAAACTCTCTAGAACTTTTCGTGAAATTAAACGAGAATCTATTTTGCATATATCTAAAATGGAACTAAATAAACCATTTTTTATTCGATATTCAACTAGTTTTTCAGCTGCCTTAGAACCAATATTTTTTATAGCTGCTAGACCAAATGCAATTTGAGTATCAGTAATTGCATGAAATTCAGAATAAGAGGAATTTACATTAGGTGGTAATATTTCAATATTCATTTCTTTTGCTGCTTCTATTAAAGTAACAACTCGATCTGTATTATCCATTTCAGATGATAGATTAGCTGCTAAAAATTCAGCGGGATAATAGAATTTTAGCCATGCAGTTTGATAGGCTACTAGGGCATATGCAGTAGAATGGCTTTTATTAAATCCATATTGTGCGAATTTTTCCATAAGTTCAAAAATACTTATAGCTGTATCTTTTTTTATATTTTGATTTATTGCACCATTAACAAAATCAATTTTAAATGCTGCCATTTCATCAATTTTTTTCTTGCCCATTGCACGACGCATCATATCTCCCTGAGCAAGAGTAAATCCTCCGATGATTTGGCTAATTTGCATTACTTGCTCTTGATATAGCATAATTCCATAAGTTTCTTTTAAAATAGGTTCAAGTTTAGGATGTAAATAATTAATTGGAGATTTTCCATGTTTTCTTGCAATAAACTCAGGAATATTTGCCATTGGGCCAGGCCTATAAAGCGCATTCATCGCAATCAAATCTTCAATGCAAGAGGGTTTTAGTTGTTTTAGGTATTCAGTCATTCCAGTTGATTCAAATTGAAAAATTCCTGTTGTATTGCCATCGGCAAACAAAGAATAAACGTCTTTATCATTTAGATTGAGCTTATTTGCAGAAATTATTTTGCGGTGTCTTCCTTCTATCAACTTGATAGTTTTATTAATTACAGTTAAATTTCTAAGACCTAAAAAATCCATTTTTAATAGACCCAAATCTTCTAAAGCAATCATATCCGTCTGTGTGACTACATCTTCGCTACTTGGACTCTTAAATAGTGGCACATAGTTTGTTAAAGGTCCTGGAGTAATAACAACTCCAGCGGCATGAGTTGACGCATGCCGATTCATACCTTCAAGAACTTTTGAAAATTTCATAAGCTCTTTATGTGTTTTATCAGTATTCTTAATTTTTTTTAAATCAGGATTTAATTTTTCTGCTTTTTCAAGTGTAATTTTCTGTTCATCTGGGATCATTTTTGCTATTTGATCAACTTCTGAATATTGTAATCCTAAAACACGTCCGACATCGCGAACAACAGACTTAGCTTTCATTTTTCCAAAAGTAATAATTTGAGCTACACTATCTTGACCATATCGATCTTTGATATAATTTATAACTCTATCTCTACCTTCAATACAAAAATCAATATCAATATCTGGCATTGTGACTCTCTCTGGATTTAAAAAACGTTCAAAGAGCAAATTATATTTAATAGGGTCGACATCAGTAATGCCTGTACAATAGGCAACAATTGAACCAGCAGCGCTTCCTCGTCCAGGCCCCACAGGAATTTGATTAGTTTTTGCATATTTAACAAAATCTTGGGTAATTAGAAAATAACCTGCAAAGCCCATTTTTTTTATCACATCTAATTCAAACTGGAGTCTTTGTTTGATATTGTCTGTCAAATTGGGATATTTTTCTTTAAGACCTTGAAGGCAGATTAATTTTAAATATTCATTTGGATCTTGAGAAGTTGCTGATTTAGGCATTGGAAAATTGGGTAAGTGATATTCACCCATAGGTATTTCTAAATTACAGCTTTCTGCAATTTTAATAGTATTTTCAAGAGCAGAAGGATATTCTTTAAATATTTTGTACATTTCATCAGTAGACTTAATATAGAATTGACGCGGTTCATATTTTACTCTATTAATATCATTTCGATTTTTATCTGTTCCTAAACAAAAAAGTACATCATGTGCTTCCCAATGATCTTCTAAAGCATAATGACAGTCATTAGTTGCAACAAGAGGAATGTGCAGTTCATCAGATAGTTTTTTAAGAATTTTGTGTGCTGCTTTTTCTTCAGGAATTTGATGATTTTGTAATTCTAAATAGAAACGATCAGGAAAAATATTATTGTATTCAATTGCAGCTTTTTTAGCATTTTCATAGTCTCCATTAGATGCAAACTGAGTTATTTCACCAGCTAAACAGCCAGAAGTAGCTATTAATCCTTCATTATATTTTTTTAGTAAATTTTTGTCTATACGAGGACGATAATAAAAACCTTCTAAATATCCTATTGAAACAAGCTTCATTAAATTTTTATATCCAGTATGATTTTGAACTAACAGAACAAGATGATGATAACCCCATTTTTTTCCTGTTGAAGTTATTATTTGTTTTTTTTCTGTATAACTATTAACTGCAACATAGACCTCGCAACCAAGTATAGGTTTCAAACCTCTTTTTTTTGATTCTTTGTAAAAAGGAATCATTGAAAATAGGTTTCCATGCTCTGTTAAGGCAATTGCATCCATACCTAAGTCATCGCAACGATCACAAAGCATTTGCACTGTTTGTGCCCCATCTTGAAGAGAAAAATCTGAATGGTTATGTAAATGAACAAAATCAGTCATATAAATATAAAAGAGTTGATTAAACCCGAAGATTAGAGCAGAATTTACATCAATTTTTAGAAATAATTTAAATATTTAACAGTTATTGTCTATAAAATTTTTTAATAATTTTGTATGATTTGGACTAGAACCACAACAGCCACCAATAACATAAAGCTCATAATTCAATAGATTATTTAAATGTAAAATATAGTTTTCATCTGAACAAATAGAATTAATATTGCCATCAGGTATTGGAGGAGAGGGCCCCAAATTAGGGTATATACCTATTTTTCCATCCCAATTACTATTTAAAATTTTTAAAGCTTTTTCTGTTAATGATAGTGAATTACAATTTAAAAGCAAACAATCAACATTAAAATTATTAATAATAGATATAATATCAATAATTTTATCACCAGAAGCAATATGTTGGCTAGTTTTTAAAAATAAACTAACCCAAACAGGTTTTTGTAAATTTTGAAACGCTGTTAACGCAGCCTTTATTTCAATTGCATTATTCATGGTCTCTAATAAAACACCATTAATTTTTGTATTTTTTAGCCAATGTTCTAATTGTTGAAATTCTTTTTTTGCTATTTTATAGCCTGGAAATAATTTGGGTTTATAACAATCTTCTAATGGTGCAACAGAAGCAAAAATTTTAGTATTTTTTTTTGCTGCTAGATTTGCAATATCAATAGCTGAGTTTAAAGATTGATATGCTAATTTATTTGCACTTATTAAGTTTATACCAGTTTTCTTATAAGATCGAGGAGTAGTACGAAAAGTGTTTGCTATAATAAAATTTGCACCTGAATTAATATATTCATTATGAATTTTATATACAAGATTAGGATTATTTATATTTGCAAAAGCTGACCAAATATGTTTTGGTAAAGAAAACCCTCTTTTAATAATTTCAGATCCCATAGCACCATCAAGAATATACGGTTTAAGCACAGAAATACTAACTTAGCTCATTTAATAGTATAAAATTCTTACATTTACGAAGATATTGATCAATATCATCAGCGAGGTATAAATTAAAATCATTTGGATGAATAGAAATTCTAATTATACCCAATAATTTTCCCAACTGAAAATTTATAAAATTAAATATTCTAAGGAAAAATGCTCTAAAATGTGAAGTTGCTTCAAATCCTATTAAGGGCAGAAATCGATATTTGTTTTTTATATAAACACCAGTTGTACATTCATAATTGTTAAAGGGTAATTTTTTTAAATATGATAATTTAATATTACCTAATGCCCATGCTGGGGGAACATATAAAGTAGGCTCAATAAAATTATTGCGAATGAACCATTTATGTGATTGGCATATTAATTTTAAAACAGAAAATTGGCTTTTGGTTAAATGTTCAGCAGCATTTTTACTTATAAACAAACTATGAATCAAATGATACAAAGATTTTTTATTGCTAGCTTTATGAATCCAGCCATGAGCAGCAATTTCAATACCATTTTTCTGAATTTTTTTTAATATAGAAATTTGTTTTTTTTCCCAATTTAATCCAGGCACTACTAACAAACAAATTTTGTTAACATTATATTTTTTATTAATTTTATTTATAATATGCTCAATAGAATCTAAATTATTAGGCATAACGTCATGAATTGAAATATAATATTTCATCAAGACTCAATTTTTATATTTTCTATACCAACTGTTTGGGTATAAACGGTTCCTATAAAAATAAATAATATTATTTTTTGAGAGACCACTTGAAATAATAAGGCTGAATGTGAAAAATTAGGATTAGGACCTAATTCAGAGACCAAAACATATAGACCAATGGAGATTGAAAATATAATATAGCCAATAGAATACCTAATGGAAAATTTATTATCATAGCGAAGAACCAAAGAATACATAATAGAACAAATAAATAATAATCGAAATAGCCAATTAGCAAAAATTTTGTGAAGATCTAAATATAAATCAGATGGAGTTAAAGCAACCCCAATTAAACAGAATCCTCCCAAAATCCCAAACGCTGAACCAGCTTTAGATAAAAGATTAATTTTTTTGTTATTATTAAAAATGTTCAATAATGAAAAATAAAATATAATAAAAACAATACCTGCTATAATTAATGATAAATTAAAAAAAAGACTTGAATGAAAATTTATATTACCAGAATGACTATATAATCTACCAAGATCACTTAGAAAATTATATAAAAATAAATAAGATGGTGTTGTAGGATCATTTAAGATGCCTCCAGAATATAAAAACATAGCAAATAAATTTAATAAAACAAATGCAATCAATCCTATACGAGGAATGGTAATAAGAAAATGATAATTATTTAATTTCATAGTATCCAATAATTTCAATTATTAAAGTTGAAATGCATTGTAATATAGCTTTAATTTGCTATATGCGATTACATATACACATATATAAAATATTGATAATTTTATTAATTAACATATTATTGAATTATGAATATTTACATGCAAAATCGACCAAACATATTTCATCATTTTATAATATTTCTGCAAATGATATTAATGGAAATGAAATAAAAATGGAAAAATTCAAAAACAAAAAAATTCTTATCGTGAATGTTGCCTCAAAGTGTGGCTATACACCACAATATTTAGGCTTACAAAAATTACATGAAGAATATGGTCAAGATTTAGTTGTTTTAGGTTTTCCATCTAATGATTTTTTTTGGCAAGAGCCGGGAACTAATGAAGAAATACAATTATTTTGTAAAAGAAATTATGGAGCAACTTTTCAGATATTTGAAAAAGTGCATGTAAAGGGGTCCAAACAACACCCCTTGTATAAATGGCTTTCAAACAAAGAATTAAATGGTTGGAATAATAAACCTCCTTCTTGGAATTTTTATAAATATTTGATTGATGAAAAGGGAAATTTAATTAAATATTTTAAATCAGATATTGATCCATTAGATTCATTAATAACAAAATATTTTAATTAAAAAAAGATGAAAATATATTTTGCTGCTTCAGTAAGAGGTGGAAGAAAAGACGCATCAATTTATCATCAAATCATTTTATTTTTACAAAAAAAGGGATTAGTGCTTACTGTACATCTAGGTGAATTAGATTTAGGATGTTTGGGAGAAAGTAGTTTATCAAATAACAAAATTTTGATAGAGATATAAAATGGCTATCATCTTCAGATTGTATTATTGCAGAAGTTTCATAGCCTTCTTTAGGTGTTGGCTATGAATTTGGTATTGCGGAAAAAATGAATAAACCTATAATATAAATATAACAGAACAAAAAAAATATCTGCAATGATAAGGGGTAATTATTATATAGTTTGCAAAGCCTATAAAAATATTAAAGAAGCTGAAAACATATAAATAAATTTTTTTCTACTATTTAATTAAAATAATCTTTGTGAATATAATTGTTGATAAATATTTTCACAAAGATTATAGATCTCAATATATTCAGATGGAAACTTGCTGGTTTTTTTAATTTTTGGTTTAAAATATTCCGATTGATTGACATCATCATACCAGTGCTCAGACCAAATTCCATCATAAGGTTTTGGCCCCTTTTCCCACCACAACATTTTTTTATCAAAACCAATTTTTAACTTTTTACACAATAATTGTAAAATATGTTTTGGTTTAGAAACTAGATCATCTGCATCAATTATCCAATATTCAATATTTTTCTTTTTTAAGTCATTGATTAAATTTAATTGATGTTGATAACCAAGCTGTAAATATGAGTTTAAACAATTTTTTTTAGAATATGAAAGAATAACATCATTTGGGTTTCTAATAAGAAAACAATTTTTAATTTTATATGTCCATTTTAAATCAAATCCAAGAATATTATGTTGAGCCATATGTTTTTGATACCAAATTGATTTTTTTTCAGGTATAGGCCCTGTAATATAATTAACAAGCATTTTCATATTAGTATTACCCTTGGAAATGATTCTTTTCTTCATGGGATGTTTAATATTAGAATTTTTTAAATAATATGGATAAAATGGCTCATCAGAAATATAGGAATCTAATCTATTTCCAAAAGATCTCATAAGAGCTGTAGATAAATTTCGTGGGCCAGACCACATTGCAATTATTGTACTCATTGATTTGGATATAATAATTTTAGTTTATTGTAGTATAGTTTTTGTAAATATTTTGTGATTTTACCTGGTTTAGAATTAGAAATTATATTATTATTAATAGTCAATACGGGTATAATACCAGAAAATGTCCCAGTTACAAAAGCTTCTTGTGCTTTATCAACATCTTTCATAGTAAAATTTTTTTCAAATATAGGAATATCATTTTCTTTTGCTATGGCAATAATAGCTTTTCGTGTAATCCCAGGCAGACAATATTGCCCCGTTGAAGTCCAAATTTCATTTTTGTGTATAATAAAAAAGTTGGTAGAGTTACAAGTAGCAACATTATTGTTTATATCTAACATAATTCCTTCATCGGCACCGGCATTATCAGCCTCTATACATGCTGTGATACAATTAATTTTACTTAAAGTATTTAAACGTGGATCTTGACTATTTTGTGTTCCACGAATAGTAGATACTGTAACCAAATTAATTCCTTCTTTAGTAGTATCCGTTTTTTTATATTCAGGTATAATAACAATCGTACTATTGCCAATATTTGCATTTGGATGCTGATAGGGAGTATTTTTTAATCCACGACTAACAATTAAACGAACATGAATATCCGTTTTCATATTGTTTTTATGTATAGTTTTATAAAGAAAACCTTCTAATTCATTTTTATTATAACCAATCTCTATAGATAATTTTTTTGCTCCAAAGTATAAACGATCTAAATGATCTTTTAAAAAAACAAATTTTTGATTAAATAATCTAATACCTTCCCAAACACCATCGCCCAAAAGAAAACCACTATCAAATACAGAAATCATAGCGTTGGATCTATTATAAAACTTTCCATTTATAAAAATAATAATTTTATCATTTTTAGAATTAGGAATATAGTTGTGTGTTCCTTTTTTAATCATACTTTTATTATATACCAACTAAAATTATCGGGTGCTTGAATTCTATTAGATAGTAGCATTTCTTTTAAAATCGAAGTTGCATTCTTTGGACTATTATTATAAATAGTATTTATTAAAATACTTTCATCTATAAAATCACTCAAACCATCACTACAGAGCAACAAATAATCTGTTTTCATTAGTTTTAGGTTATGAAAATCAGGTTGCAAATGATTATTTTTTCCCAAATAACGGGTAAGAGCGTTTGGATTAAGTGAAATATTATTATATAGGTTGCCTTTATTTATTAAATCATACAAAACATTATGGTCTTTTGAAATCCAAGAAATTTTCTGATTTTTCAAGTGGTAAATACGGCTATCACCAACCCAAGAGCACCAAGCAATATTATTTTGTAAAATAACTGCAACAACAGTTGTTCCTGAAGGGGTAGCAGATAAATTTCTAATTTCTGTGTTTGATTTTAAAAAGGCATTTTTTAATATATTATTAGATGGAAGATTTGAAGAGGATTTAAAAGTATTAATTATATTATTTACAGCACAGGCACTAGATTGTTCGCCATATGGAAGACCGCCTACACCATCACAAACAATAAAAAGTTTTGTATCACCTAATTCTAAATGCCCAATAGAATCTTGATTATTTGTATATTTCCCCAAGCCTTGATGTGTTATAAAAGAAAAGTCCATTCAATTAAATATAAATTTTAGTATTTAGGTTAAACATAAATTTAAACCATGATAGAAAGTAAATCTTAATGAAAAAATGGAAAAAATGGAAAAGTAGCAACATAAATCAAAATTATGATGCAATCATTATTGGATCAGGTATAAGTGGATTAACAACAGGAGTATTTCTATCTAAAAATAATAAAAAGGTGTTGATTTTAGAAAAACATTTTAAGGCGGGAGGGTGGACGCACACCTTTAAGCGCAAAAATTACGAATGGGATGTAGGCATTCATTACATTGGAGAAGTTCATAAATTAAATTCACCTGTTAGAAGATTATTTGATTTAGTTAGTAATAATAAATTGGAATGGAATAAAATGGATGAAAATTATGATTCTATTATTTTCCCAGATCAACAATATAATTTTACAGCACCTAAAGAACAATTTATTGAAAACATGTCTAAATATTTTCCTGGGACTGAAGATAAAATAATTAAATATATTAATATAGTAAAAGAATCTGTAAAAAGTGGTTTATCATTTTATAGCAATAAAGCTCTTCCTAATTGGTTAAGTTATATATCATATAATAGAATGTCAGGCAATTTTTTAAAATATTCAGATCAAACCACATATGAAGCGATTATGAAAATTTTTAATGATGAGCAAATATTAGGAGTATTATCTGGACAATGGGGTGACTATGGTTTACCACCAAAGCAAAGTAGTTTTGCAATGCATGCGTCTGTTGTAAATCATTATTTAGATGGAGGAAATTATCCAATTGGGACATCAAGAAGAATTGCTGAAACGGCAGTAGATTACATAGAAAGTATGAACGGAAAAGTTTCTGTAAATGCTGATGTTGATGAAATTATTACTCATCAATCGAAAGCGATAGGTGTACGTTTATCCAACGGAGATGAAATTTTTGCTCCAATCATAGTAAGTTCTGCTGGAGTGAAGAATACTTATGATAGATTTTTAAGAAACTCATTTAATCATGTATTATTAAAAGATCAACTAAATAAGGTGCAGCCAACAGGTAGCTATATATGTTTATATATGGGATTAAACAAATCAGCACAAGATTTGAAAATAAAGAATACAAATTTATGGATATATCCAAGCTACAACCATGATCAGAATCTAAAAAATTATTTAGACAATTCTACCTCTGATCTACCCATTCTCTATATTTCGTTTCCATCAGCTAAAGATCCACAATATTTAGAACAATATCCTAATAGTGCAACTATGGAAGCAATTACTATTGCACCTTGGGAGATGTATAAACAATGGTCA
This sequence comes from uncultured bacterium, assembly GCA_964342955.1. Classification (GTDB taxonomy): domain Bacteria; phylum Fidelibacterota; class Marinisomatia; order SCGC-AAA003-L08; family D37C17; genus CAYFHL01. Next base: position 3,368 of record CAYFHL010000018.1, on the reverse strand, counting down.
AATAAACCATGGAAAAAAAGAGGCAATGATTATGAAAATATTAAAGAGGATCTCTCTCAATTAATACTAAATCAAGTATATAAACATGTACCACAAATAAAACATTCTATAGAATATTATGAACTTTCAACCCCTCTATCGGTAAAAAGCTTAGCAAATTATTCTAAAGGAGAGCTTTATGGTATTGATCATAATCCAAATAGATTTAGACAGAGGTGGTTAAAGCCTAAATCAAATATTAGAAATTTATATTTTACTGGCCAAGATATTATAACAGTAGGAGTAACAAGTGCCCTATTTTCAGGTTTACTAACAGCATCCACAATATTAAAAAAGAACTTAATGTCACAAGTATTAAAAAATTAAAATCCAGTAGAATAAATAACCCCAATACCTACAATCGTTAACAGTTTAAGTATTTTTGAAATATATGAAAAATCCATTGGTATAGAATTTTTATTTAAAACAATAAAAATACTATATATTAAAGGAATAATTATTCCAAAAAATAAAAAAATTAAATACAACCATCCGTAATGAGAATTTATAAAAGGTATAATTGAAAATATGCAAAATATTAAAGTAAGAATTCTTAGCAAAGTTACCGTTTTAGCAAGACCAAATAGTTTTGGGAATGTATTAATATAAGAAGCAGAATCTCCTATAATATCTTCCCCATCTTTACACAATTCTCTGATTATTGATAAAGAAGTTGCTAGAAAAAAAGGTAGCCACATTTTTTCTATTTTACCTATTAATGCTGATTCTGTAAATATAAAAACTAATCCAACAATGATGCTGACTACTATATTACCCAAAAGAGGAATGCGTTTGATAAATGGTGTATATAAAATTGATAAAGGCAAAACCAAATACAATGCAATTTGTTGAGCTAAGGGATATATATAAAATGTTGCAAAGATACCAATAAAATATAAAGAACAAACTAAAAAGATGGCTTCAAGTAATTTAATTTTTTTTGAAGCTAAAATTCTATTAGGGCGATTAATTTGGTCAATTTTAATATCAAATAAATCATTTAAAATATTTGATGCACCAGTAAAGCAAATAACTGTTAATATAACATAGAAAAGACTAGGTGAATAAGCTCTGTGAACTAAAGAAGAAGATATTAGAACAGAAATAAATGATAATAAAATATTTAATGGACGAAGGATTTTTATATAGTAAAAAACTTTGATCATTTATAAACTTTGACAACTCTATTATTATTTTGAAGATCTTTATAAAATTTTATGGATAAATTATAATTTAAAAAAATATTTTGTATAGAAATTTTTTGATGATCTCCCCCAATTTCTAATAGCATATATCCACCATCGGATACCAACTCATTAAATATTTGAGCAAATCTATGATAGAATAATAATCCATCATTACCCCCTAATAATGCAATATGAGGTTCATAATTTAATATTTCTGATGAAAGTTGTTGCATTTCATTTTTACTTATATATGGTGGATTTGAAATTACAACCCTAAATTTTTTATCGAATGAATCAGTTAAAATATTATGTAAAGAAAATTGAATGTTTTCAATATTGAAATAATCTGCATTTTTATAAGCAATCTTCAGAGCATTAGGTGAAATATCGGTTGCAGTTATATTATTTGAAATATTTTCTAATTCACAGGTTATAGCAAGACATCCAGTGCCAGTACCTATTTCTAAAATAGATTCACTAGATTTAAATTTTTTTAAGAGATCTATAATAATTTCACTTTCTGGGCGAGGGATTAAAACATTTCTATTAATAAAATAATCTCGTCCATAAAAAGAAGCCTTACCCAAAATCAATTGAAATGGTTCACCAGAAATACGACGTTTAACCATTTCAGTAATTTTATTAACTTGTTTTAAACTGAGTAAATGATTTTTGTTTAAGCATAGTACAGTATAATTAATTTTTAAAATATGACATAGGAACCATTCTATTTCACGCTCAGAATTTTCTATATTATTTTTAGATAATACAGTATTTCCCCAAATAATAACATCTTTAATAGATTGCGATTTAGAAGTTCCTTTATTTTAAGATTTAATTCAATTATTTTGTAAAAATTTAAAGAGTTCCTATTAAGGATTTTTGCTCTTCTATTCTCAAAGCATCAATAATTTCTTTTAAATCTCCATCCATAATATCATTTAATTTATATAATGTTAAATTAATGCGATGATCTGTTACTCTCCCTTGAGGATAATTATAAGTACGTATTTTTGCACTACGATCACCAGTTGAGACCATTGATTTCCTTGTTTCAGCGCGCAATTTATTTTGTTTTTCTAATTCTAAATCATAAAGTCGTGATCTCAAAACCTTCATGGCCTTATCTCTATTTTTATGTTGTGATGACTCATCTTGGCAAGTAACAACGAGGCCTGTCGGAGCATGTGTAATTCGAATTGCAGATTCAGTTTTATTTACATGCTGTCCTCCTGCACCAGATGCTCTATAGGTATCGATTTTTAATTCAGACTCATTAATTGTAATATCAACATCTTGAGCTTCCGGTAATACTGCAACAGTTGCTGCGCTTGTATGTATTCTGCCGCTAGATTCAGTTTCTGGTATTCTCTGAACTCTATGAACACCACTTTCAAATTTAAGCTGTCCATATGCACCAGTTCCATTTAATGATATAATAGCTTCCTTAATTCCACCACCTTCATTTTCATTAACAGAAATAATTTCAGTATTCCAATGGTTTCTTTCTGCATATCGTTGATACATTCTGTATAAATTACCAGCAAAGAGCGCCGCCTCATCCCCTCCGGTTCCACTCCTTAACTCTAAAATAGTATTTTTATCATCTTCTGGATTTTTAGGTATAAGAAGAACTTTTAAAGTTTCTTCAAGAGCAAGCACTTTTTCATTAATTTCAGGTAGTTCATCAGACACAATTTCTTTTAATTCGTCATCATCGCCATCTAAAATTTCTTTATATTCAATAATTTTATTATAATTTTTTAGATATTCTTTAGATTTTTGAACCAACTGTTCCATTCCCCTATGTTCACGTGCCATATTTGCAAATTTTTTCATATCCTGCATAGATTCAGGTTTACTCATCAATTCAGATAATTCATTATATCTAAATATGATAGAATTTAATTTTTCAATCATCCAATTGCCTCTGCAGTAAAAGTTTTCCCTTTATAGTCGCCTAGCTTTGTACCAAAAGCAGATTCAAGAGCATGCAATGCAACTTGAATCTGTTCATCATCGGGCTGTTTAGTTGTTATGTTCTGTAACCAAATACCCGGCATAGAAAAAAGCTTAAAAACAAGATTATTTCTATGCTTAGCAGTAATTTTTAAAAACTCATAGCCCATCCCAGCAACGATG
>CAYFHL010000017.1:0-17292 GCA_964342955.1 uncultured bacterium | reverse complement strand
CCTCGGTAACAGCTAACAGACCTTTAAAAATATTTTGTTATGGATTAGGAATGATAGATGGTTTAAAAATAAAAAATCAAAATGAGTTTTTATCAAAATTACCCCTATGGGGAATACCTGTTAATCCATTAATCAAAGTAGGTTTTGGAATTAATTTTTTGATGGAATATTATCGTAATGCTGAAAAAATAAGAAACAATCTGGACTATGATATTGATGGGGTAGTTTTTAAGGTGAACTCATTTCTCCAACAAAATGAGTTAGGAACAAGAAGCCGATCTCCAAGATGGGCTATCGCTGGGAAACTAAAATCTCAGCAAGTTATTACAAAAATTTTAGATATTAAACCAAGCGTGGGAAGGACAGGGGCTATCACTCCAGTTGCAAAACTAAATCCTGTTTTTGTTGGGGGTGTCACAGTCTCCAATGCAACACTCCATAATCAAGATGAAATAGATAGAAAAAACATACGGATTGGAGATACCGTACTTATCCAAAGAGCAGGCGATGTAATTCCTGAAGTTATAAAAGTTATTTTAGAAAAAAGACCACATAATACGACTAGCTATGTTCTACCTAGTAATTGCCCTAAATGTGATCAGAAAGTAAGTTCAATTGAACATGAATCCGTACTTCGATGTTTAAATATTCAATGTCCTGCAAAGATTATAGGACAAATAGAACATTTTGTATCAAAACAATGTTTAGACATTGATGGTTTGGGGAGTAAACTAATTCAACAATTAGTTCATTCAAAATTAATCAATTTACCCTCAGATATTTATTCACTAAAATTAGATAAATTATCAAAATTAGATCGTATGGGAGAAAAATCTGCACAAAATATAATAGAAGCAATTGAATTGTCTAAATCAACTACAATGGCAAGATTCCTTCATGCTCTTGGTATTCGTAATGTTGGCTTGCACACATCCAAAATTTTGGAAAAATTTTATCATGGAAATTTAGATAAATTAATGGTATCATCTTATGATGAACTAATTCAAATACATGAAATTGGGGATATAGTTGCAAAATCAATTATACATTTTTTTCAAATTGAAGCTAATAAAAGTATGATTAAAGAATGTTTAAATAAGGGACTTTGGTTTAAAAAAATTGATTTAGTAAAAGAATCTAAATTTAAAGACAAAGTCTTTGTATTTACTGGTGCATTAGAAAAATTGAATCGAATAGAGGCTCAAAGCCTTATTGAAAAACTGGGGGCTCGATCTTCAACCTCAGTAAGCAAAAATACAAATTTTCTAGTAGCTGGTAGTAGTGCCGGAAGTAAACTTGAAAAAGCAAAACAACTAGGTGTTCAAATACTATCTGAAGATGAATTTATTTTATTTATGAAAAATAATGGATGATAAAAATAATCATATAGAAAATTTCTTAAATAAACAATTACCTACCTGGTATTTTAAAAAAGGGTTAATTTTAATTGATATATTTATTATTATTGCCTTAGTTCAATATTTTATTTTTGATGGCTCTTATAATGATATGATTCATTGGATAATAGGTTTATTTTAAAGTTATGAAAAAAATAATTATTACTAAATACGGTCCTCCAAATGTATTACAAGTTCAAGAAAAACGCAATCCTCATCCAAAAGAGGATGAAGTTCTGATTAGAAATCAATACACTGGAATAAATTTTTCAGAAATTATGGCTCGCATGCGATTATATCCAGGGGCACCTAAACCTCCTTCAAGCCTTGGAGCAGAATGCTGTGGCATAATTAAATCGATTGGTAAAAATGTCAGCGGTTTTTCAATTGGTGATAAGGTCATGGCTTTTGCAAGATTTAATAGCTATTCAACGCACGTTCTTACAAAAAAAAATATGGTTATGAAATTGCCAAATCAGTTTAGCTTTGAAGAAGGAGCCGCGTTCCCAGTTATATACATTACAGCCTATATGATGATGCATCATCTCGGTAATCTTCAAAGCAATGAATCTATTTTAATACATGGAGCTGGAGGTGGCGTAGGCACTGCTGCTATCCAATTAGCAAAAGCTGCCAATGCTACTATTATAGGAACAGCAAGTGAGTGGAAACATAAAAAAATATTATCCTTAGGAGCTCATCATTGCATTGACTATAATAAAGATGACATATTTAATAAAATTATGAATATTACAGGTAATAGAGGTGTTGATTTAATTTTAGATCCAGTTGGCTCAAATAGCTGGAAAACGAGCTATAGATGCCTTGCAGGATTAGGAAAATTGATCATTTATGGAGATCAAAATTTTGTGAATGGAAATTCATTTAGCTTTATTAATTCTATAAAAGAAATTATCTCTATACCCAAGTTCAAACCCATTGATTTAATGAGTCAAAATAAATCTGTTATGGGATATCATTTAGGAAGACTTCATGAATCTGAAATAAAAGTTAATCATGCTGTGGAAGCATTATCAAAACTTGCAGAAAAAAAAATAATTAAGCCTGTTATTGATAAAGTATTTCCATTTCAACAAGCTGATAAAGCACATCAATACATTCAAGATAGAAAAAACTTTGGCAAAGTTTTACTAGATTTCAGATAAACTGTTCTGTGAGGTATATCACAAAATACTAATCTGATGCAGCATTCTATAATTTATCCTTGTCTCAAGGGTAAGATACTTTTAAATTTGATTAAGAATTTATAAAAATTGTTGCATAAAAGGAGGAGGAGTAACATCAAACATTGTTTGATTTATGCAATTGAAAGCAAAGCCCCTTTTAAATAAGGGGCTTTCTTTTAAAATAAAATATGTATCAAGAAATAACACCACATGAATTAGAAAAATTATTAAAGAAATCTAGCTCTCCTATTTTATTAGATGTTAGAGAAGAATTTGAATTAAAAATTTCTAATTTTCAAAACTCAACCCATATTCCTATGAATGAAATCCCAGATAGAATTAATAATTTAGATCCTAAAAAAAGTTATGTTGTTATTTGTAAATCAGGTATTCGTTCAGCTTATGTTTGTGAATATTTAATAAAAAATAAGTTTGAATCTGTAAAAAATCTCATTGGTGGAATTAATGAATGGGCAAAAAAAATTGATCCTTCATTAACTATTTATTAAATGATATTTACTTTCTTAAATGTGATTTAGAAAATTTAGATTCAGGTATATCCACATCAAATTGAATATCATCTATAATCCATTCTGTGCCCTTACTATTACGTTTTAGCTCATCCTTAAAAATAAATCGAGTTGGAAACCACCTATTTTGTACTCTTTTTATTCCATCCATAGTTGTAGATTTTAAAAGCTTACCACCTTTAGCATAAAGTTCTTCTTTTGTGGGTAAAAAATATTCGGCATCTACCCAAACTCGACGCTTTGGATATGAAAGACCTGCTACTTTCCCATCTAGAAAAAGAACCCAGTGTTTTCTCCCATTAATTACTTCCGAGTTTTCAATATTTGCATGATATAAATCCGTAAGTTGAGTGTCTTCCATCATATCATTATACGACATATCAGATCCCATAACTGATTGTCTCAACATATGTCCAGATATCTGAATTACTCTATCTGTCTGAGGTGAATATGTCCAAAGTTTATCCCCGCTTTTTAACATTTTTGTACCCGCTTCCCTTGGAGGAGAAAGATATTCTGTAAAAGCTTTATCTACACCTACCACCCAATTTCTTGATTCTATTGTTCGGCTAGCTCTTCTTCCATGCACAATCATCCTGCTAGTTAAAACACGACTTTTAGCATTGAGATTTGCATCCATAGCTGAAATTAGCTCATTTGCGGTTATCGTTTTTTCTCCTCCTATTAAATAACATAACAAATTTATTAATACCAATATGATCATTTTCATGATTCTAACTCCTTAAATAATTGTGCCATCTCACGTTTATAAATAGCTAAACCAGCTAACATAGTTCCCAATACTGTTGCAAACAACCCCGGTATAAAGCCGATGAAGTATAAATCTGATGTAATTTGGGCATAAAAAACATTTGACATAATTATAGGGGAATTGCTTGACATAGTATTTACAACATTTGTGTAATCAATTCCATTCTCTTGAACATAGTATGTAATAGATAGGCCTAGCCCCGTACCAATAATGGTCCCAGTTAAACCAAGAATAAATGATTCAATAAGCATAGAACGATATACCGCACCCTTTGATTCACCCATAGCTAAGCGAATACCTATTTCACCATAGCGTCTTAAACCATTCATAAGACCCATATTCCAAAGAACCACCATAACAATAATTAAAAAAATTCCCCCAATTATAGCCAAAAATGCGTTACTTATATCAAGCATTTGTCCCATTTGATTTGAATCTCTTAAAGCAAGCATTATAGGGCTAAATGTATCAGAAGTATCACTATATATATTATTAAAAGAAGTTCGTAATTGGGTGGCTTGAAAATCATCATAGTATAATGAATGACTAAAACCAAATATTTCAGATGCAGCATTATCCATATCTAAAGCCTTTTGTGCTCCAGATATATCAACAATCAACATTTGACTATCAACTTGACCCTTTTGCAAGTCAAAAGTACCAACTATTTTAAAATTATACGTTGTAAATGCATTATACATAGTTGTTCCTACATAAGTTGCAATATCTCCAACTATAATATCTAGTTTTTTTGCTAATTTATTACTGATTATAGCCTCATCAAAATTTTGGGGAAGCCTTCCATCTACAATATATTGAGTAAGTTTCCATATCTCAACTTGTCGAGAATTTTCATTAAATAATTCAATCCCTATTGCTATAACAGGTCCTTGACTTTTGGTTTCTCCATTTTGATCAGGGATATCTAGTAGTCCTGCAAAGGTAATTCTTGGACTCCAAAAAAAATCTGGATATTCTTGATTTAATTTAGATGTTAATTGATCAGCATCAATAATAGCCAAATCATTAGGTAGCATTTGACTCTCTTCTTTATAAGCTCGAGTCATTACCTTTTCATGTCCAGCAACCATAACAGCAGTATTTGAAAACACACCATTCATTGCCCCATTCATAAATCCTATTGCAAATATTACTATTGCAACTGTCAAAGTGATAATAATAAATGGAAATAAACTTCGAGAACGATCTCTTATAAGTCCCTTAATAAGAAAATTGATCATGCCACTGTTTTTCCTCTTAAAGCATCAGTTGGTTTCAATTTTGCTATTTTCCTTGAAGGTAAATAACTTACAATAATTACAACACAAGACACCAATAATATGGTTGATGCTATTAATCCAATAGAATATATGGGCATCAATCGTTTCGATATCAAAAAGCCCATTTCTGTATAGTCCATAGGCAAGGGAATTCCATACTTTGCAGTCCACCAAAGAATAATACCAAAAGGGAAAATATTTAATATCATAGCAAAAATGGCATTTATACCTCCTTCAATCGTAAACAAGGTAATCACTTTAGAGCGTGTCATTCCAAGAGCCATAAGCGTTCCAATTTCTTTTCCACGTCTGAAAATAGATAATACCTGTGCATTGAATATTCCCATTGCAGAAAGAGATAAAAGGATTGCAAACATAATTCTATTAGCAGGTTCATCTGCCTCAATAGCTGCTTCAATATCTCTAATTAAATAATTTTCATCTCGGTGAATCCATGTTTCAGTATTAACAATCTTTTTCTCTTTTTTCGCATGCACAACATATGTAGCTTCATTTTCCATCGAAAGCATACTTTGAGCTTTTTCTATTGGGACCCAAATATGGCCAATATCAATCTTAAAATTTTCAGTATCCATTATATGAACAACTGTACCTTCATCAGCATCATAAGTTTGATCAGAATCAAGCCAACGAATCGTAAATGTATCTCCCAAATCAATTTTTGCATTATTGGCCATACCACGACCAATCAATACTGGTATATTCACATTATTAGAATTCAATGTTTCTGTAGGCATTTTAATAATATTTTGATCAGGAAGAATTCCCTTCATGATCACAGGCATAATTCTACCATTTGGATATATTGCAACTTGACTAACTAAAACTGGAACAGCTTTATCATCTAAAATCAATTTATTAACTTCCGTAGGTACTTCTGAATGAGCTTCCTCAAACAATAATGGGTCCATAGGATCATATTTAGGGTGCCAATATGCTCCTCCAGCTATTTCTGTATCAATCGTAACTTGTTTTGCATATTGCCTCATACCATCATACATTCCTGTTATGAAAATAATCATAAAAAATGATATAGATGTTACTAATACATTAAGAAAAGTTCGTAACCTTGACCCAAGTAAATTTTTTATTGCAATTTTAAATAGCAATTACTTTTAAACCTCTTTAATTTCATCTTTTACAATATTTCCATCTTCTAAACGAATTATTCTTTTAAGATAGCCCATGATTTTTTCATCATGTGTTGCAAAAACAAATGAAGTTGTTAATTCCTTATTTAGATTTACAAGAATTTTCATAATATTATGAGAGTTTTCGGCATCAAGATTTGCGGTTGGCTCATCTGCCATAACTAATGCTGGTTTATGAACAATAGATCTTGCTATTGCTGTACGTTGGCATTCTCCTCCACTCAACTTACTTGGCTTTGAATCTCGCTTATCTTCAAGACCAACCCATTCAATTGCTTGATTGACTCTTTTAATTCTTTCTTTATTATCTACTTTATTTAATATTAATGGTAACTCAATATTCTCAAATACTGTATACACTGGAAGAAGATTATAGCTTTGAAAAATAAATCCCATAAATTGTCTTCTTAAAATAGCTCGCTGATTATGACTTGTATTATCCATAGAATGATTTAGAACGCTTACACTACCTTCACTTGCTGAATCTAAACCACCAATAATATTAAGAAGAGTTGTTTTGCCTGAGCCTGATGGTCCAACTAAACCTGTAAATTCTCCTTTGTCTAGATTTAAATCTACATTTTTGAGTGCGGTGAAGTGACCATTCCCAACAGGGAAGTGTTTCACTAGCCCTTTAATTGATATTACTGCGTTATTTTCCATTTTTACCTTTAATGATTATAAATTATCATAACCTGCAATTGATTTGACTGAATTTGAGGTTGATTTGAAACAATAAAATTAATAATAAACTGGTCAAATGTACTAGACCATCTAAAATAATTTGTTGTTTTATTTGAATTCCAATTAATATTAGATACAAACATAATTTGTTGAAATATCCCTAAAGGTATTTGCATCATAAATGAAGTGTTTTTCTGAATTTGATATTCAACAGGAATATAATTATTGTTTGATTGATCTAAATATAATGATTCAGTTAGTAAATAAATTCCAGGGCCAATGGGCACTGTATAATCATTACCAACCGACACCACTAAATTGCGTGATTGGCTACTAGTATTGCCTGTTTGGCTACTATTTTCTACTAGTGACCAAGCTGATTCTAACCAAAAACCAATATATCCATCATAACGATAATCTAAACCAAAACGCGATCCTTTACTATAAAAATTATTGTTAAAAGATTTTATATCTGTTGTAATTCCTAAGTCACCATAATGATTAGAATATTCCAATCGTCCTCCATATGAATTATTTTGGGAAGAAAAATATTTGGGTTGTGAATTCTGCTCAGATGTAATCCATGCCCATATTCCTATTGATTGATTAGGGAAATATCTTAATCTTAGCGCTTCCACTCCATTGGTTTGCCCTGTTGGATCTCTATAATTAGGAGAGCCAAACCAATTTAATGGTCGATAAATCTGAGAGGGGCCAAATGAAATTTTTTGGAGACCTAATCTTCCTTCAAAATGATCATTGGAATACCTTATCCAAAATCGATATGGATCGAGGCTTTGATGTTTTTGATTTTGATCAGAAAAAAAATCCCAATTATATGAACCTCTATTAAAAATTGAGTAATTATACTTTAAGGAAAGTTCAAAATCTATTTTATGATTATTATGAACCATTAATTCATTGGAAACATTGGGAATGTAGCCCCATTGAATTTCTGTTAAATTATGATCTGCAATCAGACTAGACCATGCCATTCCTTTTAAAAATGAAAAAGAATTATCGCATAGCACTACACTTAAATTCATTAAAAGTATAATTATAAAAGTTTTAAAATTTTTTATCATTAATAATTATTTTAATATTATTAATACAACACCACCTAATGCGAATAATATAGAAACTAATCTTGATTTAGAAATATGTTCTTTTAATAAAAAATAAGATAAAATGACTATGAAAACCATCGATGTTTGTCCCAAAATACTTGCTATAGGTGGTTTTTCAATATTTGCATATCCCAATATCCAGAAACTTAATGCTATAAAAGTGCCTAAGCCTGAACTTATTAATATTTTCCAAATTATTTTTGATTTCTTAAGTGGTCGCAAAAGAATGTTTTTTTGTTTTTGAAACCCAAAAATTATCCATGCAATAACCAATCCTGGGAACAATCTAAATACAGTTACCCAAATTTGAATATCTACTAGATTGTTTGTTTTTTCAAGAACCGGTTTAATTAATACAATCCCAAAGCTACTAAACAAAACAGCTAATATCTGAGTTAACATCCCATGTAACTTGACATCAGAAGAAATTTCAAAGTCATCTTTTTCATAGGCTATAATTAATATTGAAATGATTACTACTATAAAACCTGATAACTGTTGCAATGTTAACATTGTTCCAAGCATAATAAATGAAAAAAAGTATATTACAACTGGCTCAAAACAGTTAATTATAGCAACTCTATTAGCACCAATTTTACTTAAAGCATATATAAATAGCACATCCCCAATACCCATGCCAAGACAGCCACTTATTATAATTTTTATATAATCAATTTTCTCAAAACCACTATACCAAAATGGGATATCAAACATTACAAAACATATCATGAAACAAATAAATGCTATTGTATTTTTTAAAGCAGTTATTAGCTGTGGTGATAATTCTCTACTTGCTGATTTAAATATTATAACTGCAATACTCCAAGATAGTGCAGCTGATATTGCAGCCACTTCACCAAAGTATAAATATTCAGAAGATTGAATTAATAAGGCTTTCAAAATAAATTATTTTTTATGATTTTTTATCCAGTGAGTATAAGATGCAAATTCATTTAATGAAATCTTACCAACTTTGGTAAAATTATTTTTTATTTTTTCTAAACCAATGGGGAAATATGTATCAATATTGGGTGTATTTATATCAACAAATGTAATGTGCAATTCATCTGCCTTATCAAAAAAAATATTATATATTTGAGAACCACCTATTATATAAATATTTTCAGTATTATTATTTTCTAAAAATTCAATACAATTTTGAATAGAATTGAAGCATTTTACATTGGGAATATTATTTTTACTTAACACAATATTATTTCTTTTGGGTAATGGTTTAATTGGAAGAGAATCCCAAGTTTTTCTACCCATGACTATTGTAGATCCAATGGTTAATTCCTTAAATTTTTTCAAATCTTCTGATATATGCCATGGTAAGTTTCCATTGTAACCAATACCGCCGTTCTTATCTTGTGCCCATATAAGATGAACTTTCATTACACCGCCACAGGGAATTTTATAATAGGGTGATGTTGATAATTTTCTAGAGTAAAATCTGAAAATTTTAATTCCCAAAATGGCTTATCTGCTATTTTTAAACTGGGTAATGGAAATGGTTTTCTATTTAATTGTTCTTTTAATCCTTCAATATGATTAACATAAATATGAGCATCATTTATATAGTGTGAAAATTGGCCTGGCACAAGGTTTGTTTCTTTTGCAATCATCATTGTTAATGTTGCATAGCATGCTAGATTAAATGGTATTCCAAGAGCAATATCACCACTTCTTTGTGTTAAATGGCAATTAAGTTTTCCATTGGTAACATTAAAAATGAAAAATGCATGACAACTAGGTAAAGCAATTTCATCTAAAACAGATGGATTCCATGCACTGACAACTATTCTACGTGAATTAGGATTATTCTTGATTAAATCAATTGCATTTTGAATCTGATTAATATGGTTGTGTTCTATATTTCCTGTTTTTGAATTTATTTTATATTGATCCCATTTTACCCACTGATATCCATACATTTTTCCGACTTCCCAATTTTTCTCTTCTGAGGTCCATGCATCCCATATTTTAGTATGTTCCCTTAAATTTCTAATGTGAGTTTCACCAGATAAATACCATAGTAGCTCTCTTATTATAGAATTAAAAAAAACTTTTTTAGTTGTTAATATTGGGAAACCATCCATCAAGTTGATCTTGTAATGATATCCAAATTGCATAAGAGTATCTGTGCCTGTTCTATTTGTTTTTTTCACTCCATTATCTAATACATCTTGAACAAGATCAATATATGATTTCATGATTATACCTTAATTTTTGGTTATAATAAATATTAATAATTTATTAATAAAAATTATATCTATTTTATATTGAGATTCTAAACAAAATAACAGAAAATTTTCATTTAAATTATAAAAGTATTTTGTGAATCCATACAATATAGAGTATATTTTTGATGTGACATGAGCATATGTTGTGTTGTGTAGAATTCCTTATCCGACGGGGAAATTAGCACAAGCTTAAAAAATTCGGACTTCAATCCGAAAGTATAGCAAACTACTGTTATGCGATTGTACCTGTTCATCTCTAATCTAAAGAGAAAACCAAGGAGGCTTTAAATTTAAAGTCTAGAGGAAAGTAACTATTTTAGCAAAATACTAGGGGATTTTTTACCTATGAATCAAATAACCCAAATGTTCAATCATACTGGAAAGACAGCTTCTGTAATAGGCAGCGCTCGCATTAAAACCTATAAGGAGTTATATTTAATGCTCACAGAGCTTCAAAAAATGGGAGAGCTTGAAACACATGATGATTATTTGGGAGGTAACGAATTAGCCGAAAATATTTATCAAAAAAAATACTACTTGAAAAATATGGAATCGGAATTAATTGAATCCTCTCCGGAAGATGTTTTTAAAAGACTTGCTTCTTTTCTTTCAACCGTAGAAGGCACAAAAGCTAAACAAAAAAAATGGGCAAATATATTTTATAAAGAATTATATTCTGGTCATTTCATTCCAGGTGGTCGAGTAATGGCTGGGGCTGGAGATTTATATCGCCTAAAAACTCTCGCTAATTGTTTTGTCACAAAGATTGAATATGATGATATAGATTCTATTTATAAAGCAGCATATGAATGTGCGAGAACCTACTCCTATGGTGGTGGAATTGGTGTTGACATATCATCATTGCGCCCTAGAGATGCTATAGTTCATAATGCAGCGGATAGTTCTACTGGAGCTGTATCATTTATGGAATTATACTCTCTTACTACAGGTCTTATTGGACAAAGCGGAAGGAGGGGGGCCTTAATGCTAACTATAGATGCTAAGCATCCCGATATTGAACATTTTTTAAAAGTTAAAAAAATTCCTAATTGGGTTACAAATCAAATTGTAGATCAATGTAATTGGTCTGGAATGTTTAGTGATCAAAATCTTGAAACCATTAAAAAAATGGTTATGGAAAATACTCAAGTTCGATTTGCAAATATTTCTATTAAAGTTAGCGATGAATTTATGAATTCAGTAGATGAACAAAAACAATTCTCTGAAAAAGAATACCTTGTGTATCGTAAAAAAAATAAAACTACGGTAACAAATGCATCTCAAGATTATAAAAATATACATTATTCAAATACCATTCCTTCAAAAGATATTAATGATTATGAGCTTATTAAAAACTTTGCAACATTTTCTAAAATGAAAAATTGGATCGAAACAAATTATGATAAAAGCCTTACTAAAACTAATTTCAAAGATGTAAATAAGAGAGATGTTTTTGGAGATTATGTGATAGAGTTAAATAATACTAAGTTTGATCATGATTTAGCTATAAAACAATCAGGTGATTTTTTGCTTTATTTTAGTAGCAAACCAACTGGTGAAATCCGGAAATTAGTAAAAGCTCGCAACATATGGGATCAATTTGTTGAAGGTAATTATAAAACAGCTGAACCTGGAATAATTTTTTGGACAACTATGAGCAACTATTCTCCATCTAATTATGTTGGAAGACCCATTATATGTACTAATCCATGCGCTGAAGTACCCCTTGAAGATGGAGGTGCATGTAATTTAGGGTCTTTAAACTTATCAAGGTTTGTTATTAATGGGTATGAAGATAATGCCAAAATTAATTGGGATCAATTAGCCGAATCTACATCTATCTTGGTTAGATTTCTTGATAATGTTGTTACTTGGAATGAAGATTTAAATGCTCTTGAAAAGCAACGAATAGCAGCTAAAGAAACAAGAAGATTAGGACTTGGAATAATGGGGATAGCAGATATGCTTAACCAATTAGGGATCGGTTATGATAGTGATGAAGGTATTAAAATTATCACTAAAATAATGGAGTTTATTACAAATGCAGCTTACCAAGCATCGGCTTCATTAGCAGCTGAAAAAGGAGCATCGCCAATATATGTAGAAGAAGATTATTTAAATTGTCCGTTTATTTCAGCCCTAAACCCAGAGACACAAACATTAATTCGAGATAATGGTATTAGAAATATTGCAATTATGTCTATTGCTCCTACAGGATCTATTTCTAATATAGTGCTTGGCTATAAATCTGAACAAAAAAATTACATAGGTGTCTCTGGTGGCGTTGAACCTATTTTTGCTCTTTATTATACTAGACGGACAGAATCATTTCAAAAAAATGAATTTTATAAAGTATTTCACTCAACTGTACAAGCTTACATTGATAAGAATGATTTAAGAGGAGAAATGGAAAAAGACGGAAATAATATTGATGAACTATTACCGGAATTTTTACTTAGGACAGCACATAAAATAAACCCAGAAAAACGAGTTGATATTCAGGGTAGAATCCAAAAATATATTGATCATAGTATTTCTTCTACGATTAATTTACCTGAAGATGTAAACCCTGAACTTATATCTGATATTTATTTAATGGCATGGAAAAATAAATTAAAAGGGGTTACCATTTATAGAGATGGCAGTCGTTTCCCTATTTTAAGTACCGATGGGGAACTTACTGAATTTCAAGAAATAAAAAATAAAAAGTTTAATATTTCCATTGGTGATGGTGAGACTGTTACTGTAAATGGAGAAGAAATCATTAAATTACCCGATGGCTCTCTTACATCTGTTTATCACTTTTTGAAAAATAGTGATACAGCTGTTGAAGAAGTTTTAACTAATACCCAATTCGAGGATATTAAATCATGATTAAATTAGGACCTAATGCAAAAATTGAGGAAGCACAAGATTTAAAATCTAAAAATAATACAAATAAAAAATTATCTAAAAAATCTTCTCAAGGTGCTGTAATTCGTCCTGAAGTTGTTGATGCTAAAGTTTATAAACTTAAAAGTGCTTTTGTAAAAAATTCAGTTTTTATTACACTAAGTTATATTAAAACAAATGACTTAATCAACCCCATTGAAATATTTATAAATTCAAAAGATCTTACAAGAGCCCCTGAGTATGTAGTTTTAACTCGATTAATTTCTGCTATATTTAGGCGATCTTCTGATCCTATGTTTATACTTGAGGAGCTTCAAGGAATTTTTGATCCAAACGGTGGATCATTTAAAGAAGGAAAGTATTATCACTCTTTTTATGCTGAAATCGCAGATGTTATTGAGCGTTTCTTTTTTGATGTAGGAATTATGGAACGTCCAAATCCACATCCATTAGAAGATAACGGTCCCCCTATTCAATCAAAAGATGAGGGCAATGCTGGCAATGCTCAATTTCGACTTTGTCCTGAATGTAAAAACAGAACCTTAAAAACTGAAGCTGGTTGTGATGTTTGTATGGATCCGGGATGTGGCTACAGTAAATGTGATAAATAAATAATAATCATTTTCAGATAATAAAAGGAGCAATATTTACTCCTTTTTTTATTCCAATATAATATTTACTAAAGCAATAATATCAAATATACTTACTGAACTATCACCGTTTAAATCAGCGCAGTCTGTACAGTCTTCAGATAATATACAATTAACAAGGGAAGTTATATCAAGAATATTTATATCTTCATCATTATTAACATCCCCAATAGCACAAAATTGAATGTTAAAATATATGTACCCTAATGCGGATTCATTTTTATCATCTTCAATTCGTATAAAAACAGAATCAATAGCTGTATTTGAAACAGAATTAGGTGTATAAGTAAATTTTCTATTATAACCGCCATATAGTTCTATTGTTCCATGATTAGGGTATACTGCAATATCATGTTTCCATACAGTACCATCATTATCATGACTTGGGATTTCTGCTGAGAAAGGCGCTAATGTTGTTATATTATACCATAATGGTTCTAAAATTGGTGAAGCATTTTCTATATTATTTACTACAAACTCATCTGAATTAAATAGTGAGTTATTAACATAAAAATTTTGCGTCCAAACCCCATTTGGTAATGATACATTACCCCATATATACCACCATGAAGTTGTAAGTATCTCTATATTAGATGGCCAATAATTTGGATTTTCACTTGGAATCCAATTAAATCCATAATCCTCTTGAATAATACCATCTGAATCAAGAATTTCCCATCTTAGCATATCACCTTGTGCAAGATTTCTTATAAATACTGCACTCCAAAATGGATCTAGTGCATTTGCATGTTTTATTGGTGGTGCATTTTCACTAACAGCAGCATAAACATTGCTAGTATTAATCGGACTTATTGGAACACCAGATGTGACATAATTATACACATTAAGTGGGTATTCAGCTATATACGGATATTGATCAAGCCACATAGTTGGATCTGAGTTGCAATCTCCATGCCATGGATCTACGAGATCATAGTTTTGGGTAACTTCAAAATGTAGATGTGGCCAACTTGACATACCAGAACTACCAACATAGCCAAGGGTATCCCCTGCTTGAACAAATTGATCTACTTCAACAGCAACCGAATTTTTTTTCATATGCCAATACCAAGCATAAGTCCCATCATCATGACTAATAACAACAGCATTGGCTATAGAAGAATAATTCCAATTAATGTAACGATCAAATTCTCCATCATGTGAGTGCACTACAATCCCATCTGCTGCTGCTAAAATTGGTGTATTCATTTCATCCATATCCCAAAAGGTTGGAATTATAATATCAGTTCCCCAGTGATTATCATAAGTTGTAAAATTACACGAATAATCTAAAATAACATTATTATTTTGGTTTTCATCAACATAGTAAGTTATCATATTATTTTCACCAAACATTCCTCCATTTCCCATAGGATCTAAAAATAATGATCTTTGATTATGATTATTATGATATTGTTCTATAGATTCTAAAATTTGCTCTCTTTGTATTGGATTAATACAGTTAGATTCAGAATTTTGTTCGTTTGGTAATAATTGTCCTTTATGAATAATATTTAATTGTGCATTTAAAAATCCTGAAACAATTAAAATATTTATTATACTATTAAACATCTTATACCTCTCAGTTAATTAAAATTGATATATTAGTTTCATACTTGAAGATTGTGTATATATATCATAATTAGGGACTAAACTAAAATTTAATTCTTTTCCATATTTATATCTTACTCTTGCCCTCTTATGTTCTATGATTTTAATACCATGAATATAGTCATAAATATATGATCCAACAATAGCACCAAACCCTAAAATAAGAAAACCTGTTCCCCCAGAATATTCTTTTTCCAAAGCACGGTATTCATAAGTTATTTCACCATTAAATTGACCCGTTGGTATCATTTCATAAATTTTATTGCTATTTAAATCTTGAAAAGTATTGTATTCGCTTACACGATATCCATCTTCTTCTTGAGAAATCAATCCTAGAAAGATTGACAATACTCCCCCTCCAAAAACATATCTAATCCTTTTTGCAGTTTTTAACTCATTAGCATATGAATGTAACATACCTGGAATAGGTATTGCTGTAAGCAATAACCCTGTTGTTATTTGACGATTCATATCTTGATATTCTTCAAAAGTCATTTCTTCTGGAATAGGATGGAGCTGAGTCTCATTTAACAAATATTTTGAATTTGTTATTGAATTAAGTAAATCATTACTTGCTTGACTAAAAATAATTGAATAAAAAAATAATATAAAATATAGATATTTACTTTTTCTCATAATATTTCCAAGTAAAATTTGTAGCCCGTAGGAGAATCGAACTCCTGTTGCAGAGATGAAAACCCTGAGTCCTAACCACTAGACGAACGGGCCAGCCTTCAACAATAATTTAAAATGTTATTTTTATACACACCAATAACTAATTAACTAATTATTTTATCTAAATGCAGAAATTTGAGTAATATCTTCACCTAAAATCAATGTATGTAAATCAAAAGTACCTTCATATGTGTAAACTGATTCCATATTCATAAGGTGTCTCATAATTGGATATTCTCCTGAAATTCCATTTGCTCCATGTATTTCTCGTGCAAGTTTAGCACATTCTCTAGCTACCATTGTATTGTTTCTCTTTGCCAAAGAAACTTGTTGAAATTTTATTGATTTATTATCCTTATTCCTTCCTAAATGATACGCAATAAGTTGCCCTTTTGTTATTTCTGATAGCATCCAAACTAATTTTTCTTGAATTAATTGAAAAGATCCGATAGGTTTTTCAAATTGAATTCTTTCTTTGGCATATTTAACGGACGCTTCATATAATGCCATAGAACAACCAATTGAACCCCATGCAATCCCATATCGAGCTTGTGTTAAACAACTTAATGGACCTTTTAAGCCCTCAATATTAGGTAAAACATTTGCTTGAGGGACAAAAACATCTTGTAAAATTAATTCCGATGTATCTGATGCTCTTAAAGACCATTTATTTTTCATTTTTGTAGAAGAAAAACCATCCATATTTTTTTCAATAATAAAACCCCTAATTATCTCCTTTTCATCCTTTGCCCAAATTATTGCTATATCTGCAATACTACCATTGGTTATCCACATTTTTGAGCCATTAAGAATAAAACCTCCCTTTGTTTTAGTTGCCTTTGTTATTAATCCTCCGGGGTTAGATCCATAATCTGCCTCCGTAAGACCGAAACAACCAATTAATTCACCAGAAGCTAATAAAGGAAGCCATTTCGATTTTTGCATTTCATTTCCATAAGCAAAAATTGGGTACATTACTAAACTACCTTGTACAGAAACAAAAGATCGAATACCTGAATCACCTCTTTCTAATTCCTGACATACTAATCCATAGGCTAAACTATTAAACCCT
>CAYFHL010000016.1:0-18246 GCA_964342955.1 uncultured bacterium | reverse complement strand
GGGACCTCTTCAACTCCAAATAGAAAAAAAATCGAAATAGATAATAAAAAACCCGATGAAGAAACAATCCATGCAAAACTTTTTAAATCAAAATTTTCTAATATTAAGGAAAATAGCACCCACATAATTAAAGTTAGGGATAAAACTATAATTGCCATATTGAGGTTATTATTCTTTAGAAACCAAAGAAAAATAACTGATCCTATGAATAGTATTATAATATTTAATAATTTTTTAAAATCTAATAACATAGTTATTGCCCTATATTTTTAAACAAATATAGAGGTTAATTTGTTAGTAACTTATGAATTTTCAAAAAAAAAGAAAAAGATTTTTTGTGATGCTTTTGACTTTGATAATGTTATCGTAAATTTTTACTATGAAAAATCAAAAATCTATATCAATTGGATTAGTAGGAGTTGGGCATTTAGGTAAATTTCATTTACGTCATTTGATAAATATTGCTAAAATAAATATTTCAGGTATTTTTGATATTAATTTTGATAGAGCAAATTTAATTAGTCAAGAGTTTAATGTTAAATTTGTTAAAAAACTAAATAATTTATACAAAACATCAGATGCAATCATTATTGCAACTCCAACAAATTCTCATTTTAAAATAGCTAAAGAATCAATAAAATCTAATTGTCATGTTTTTATTGAAAAGCCAATAACAGATAATTTAAATGATGCAAAAAAGTTGTTAAAATATGCAAAAGAAATGAATAAAATTATTCAAGTCGGTCATATAGAGAGATTTAATCCTGCATTTAATAAATTGGAAGAATTAAAAATAAAGCCAATATTTATCGAATCTCACAGATTAGCACCATTTAATATAAGAGGAATTGAAGTTCCAGTAGTTTTAGATCTAATGATTCATGATATAGATATAATTTTATCATTAATTAATTCAAAAATTAAAAAAATTAGTGCAAATGGTGTAGATATTATTTCAAAATCAATAGATATAGCAAATGCTCGGCTTGAATTTGAAAATGGTAGTGTAGCTAATTTAACTTCAAGCAGAATATCTCAAAAAGAAATGAGAAAGATGAGAATATTTCAAAAAAATAATTATTTTTCAATAGATTTTAAAAAAAACATAATAGAAATTTTTAGTTTAGATTATAAAGGCAATAATTTCAAAATTGAAGATAATATTTGTATAGAGGATTATTTGAAATATGAAACCCCCCCAATTATAAAAAAAGATGCATTAAAAGAGGAAATATTGCATTTTATTCATTCAATAGAACATAACAATACCCCCAAAACAGATATAATAAGTGCAATTGAATGTCTCAAAATTGCTTTAAAAATTCAGAAGATCATTGATAATTAATAAACTATTTTCCATGGAAAAAACATTTTTAATAATAGTTGGTGAAAAATCTGCAGATAATCATGGAGCAAAACTAATTGAATCAATAAAAATGTTAGAACCTGAATCTAGATTTATAGGTTTGGGTGGACCCAATATGGTAAGAGAGGGTTTATATACAGTTGAGGATATTGAAAAATTGGCAATTATGGGTTTTTCAGAGGTTATTAAACAATTATTATTTTTTTTAAGATTAAGGAAAAAAATAATAAGAATAATAAAAAAATATAAACCAGATCATATAATTTTAATTGATTACCCAGGATTTAACTTACGTTTATTAAAAAAAATTAAAAAAAAATTTGACATCCCAATAACATATTATATTAGTCCACAAATATGGGCATGGAAAGAAAATCGAATAAGATTAATTAAGAAGTATGTTGATCAAATGTTAGTTATATTCAAATTTGAAAAGATGTGGTATAAAGAAAGGGGATTAAATGTTAAGTATGTTGGCCATCCATTCTTCGATCAATGGGAGCCAACACAAAAAAAAATAATGCAGAATTTGTTAAAAATATCAAAAGATAAATTATTGGTTACCTTATATCCAGGAAGTAGAAATCAAGAATTAAAAAGACATCTTCCATTATTCATTGAAATAGCAAAAAAAATAAAAGAAAAAATTCCTGAGACACATTTTATTATTGGTTTAGCCAATAATCTAGAGATTAGTAGTTTTATAATTCCCAAATGGATAATAATTGAAAGAGAGAACCCTCAAATATCACTTGAATGTGCAGATTTAGCTTTAGTATGCTCTGGAACTGCAACATTTGAAGCTGCAGTATATAAAACTCCAATGATTATTATATATAAAATGTCAAAAATTTCTTGGTTAATTACTAAATTAATAGTGCGAGTAAAATTTGCAGGGATTATTAACATTATCGCAAATAATAAAATTATACCAGAATATATTCAATATGAAGCTCAAGTTGATCCAATTGTTAAAAACTCATTAGACTTATTAAAAAATGAAAAAATAAATAAAGAAATGAAAAAGAATTTAAAAAATATTTGTAAAGATTTGAATAGCAAGGGAGCTTCGATAAATGTCGCAAAAGAAATTATAAATTATAAAAATGAAAACAAAAATTAGAATAATCATTTTGTCTATTTTGGGAAGATGGTTAATTCAATTATTATTTTCTTTAAATACTATTAAAATCAAAGGTGAGGAGAGATTTTTAAAATTATTAAAATCTAATAAGCCAATGATGATATGTGTTTGGCATGGAAGATTACTATTTCCAAGTTGGTATATACGTTTTAAAACAACAAATTTAAATGCAATTGCAAGTCGTCATCCAGATGCAGAAATAATGGCGCAGATATTAAAAAAATGGGGTTATAGCTTGTTACGAGGAAGTACTAAAAAAGGTGGGAAAGAGCTAATTTATAAAATGGACAAAACTTTTAAACAAGGTGGAATAATTGCAATCACAAATGATGGGCCTAAAGGGCCTGCGCGAGTTGCAAAAGTAGGAAGTATAGGAATTGCATTAAAAAATAATGCCAATATTATTACTATTACAGGTTCATGTACAAAATATTGGCAGATGAAATCTTGGGATCAATTTATGTTGCCAAAACCTTTTGGAACTATACAGATAGTAATTTCTGAATCAATACGAATTTCAAATAAAAATGATTTAAGTAATGAACAAAAAACAATTACAAGTTTTATAAATAAGCATGAGAAAATTGCAAATAATATGGTAAATGAAAATATTGATTAATCTAGGATTATTCGTTTCTATTTTTTTATACCCAGTTTCAAAGGTTTATCAATTAATTGTTTTTATAAGAAATCTATTTTTTGATTTTAATATTTTTAAATCAGTAGTATTTGAAATTCCAATTATATCTATAGGTAATTTATCAATAGGTGGAACAGGCAAAACACCTATGGTCATAAAGTGCGCACGCCTCCTTAAAATAAAAAATAAAAATGTAGCTATTTTAAGTAGAGGGTATGGTAGAAAATCTAATGGTTTTGTAGTTG
This sequence comes from uncultured bacterium, assembly GCA_964342955.1. Lineage (GTDB taxonomy): Bacteria > Fidelibacterota > Marinisomatia > SCGC-AAA003-L08 > D37C17 > CAYFHL01. Next base: position 14,851 of record CAYFHL010000016.1, on the reverse strand, counting down.
TGCATAATGGTAATAAAATGTTAGTTCCGGTTGATCAGTCAGGTGATGAACCCTATATGATGGCAAAAATTTTAGGGAATGTTCCTATAATAGTTTGCGAAGATAGAATTAAAGGCATTAAACAAATTATCAAATTTTTTTCTATAGATGCAATAATTCTTGATGATGGGTTTCAGAATAGAAATTTAAAAAAAAATTTAGAAATAGTATGTATTTCATCAAATGAACCACAGTATAATTACAAAATAATCCCATTTGGAAGGTTACGTGAATCAGTAAGTAGTTTAAAAAGAGCAGACCAAGTTATTATTACAAAAGTAAAAAAGTTTGATTTAACTTGGCAAGAAAATATGATCCAAAAATACTTTCCAGGAAAAATAACTAAAAGTAAGTTAAAATCAGAATTATATAAAATTAAAAATAAAAACTATATAAAAACTCTAATACCTCAAAATCCATTGTTTGCATTTTGTGGAATAGGTGAACCCGAAAATTTTTTAGAAAGTTTGAAAGATTTAGGAATTAAAATATGTGGTAAAATATTTTTTAGAGATCATCAAAATTATAACAATAAAATCATAGATACTTTAATAAACAGGATTAATAGTTTAGGTTGTAATAGTTTGGTAACAACTGAAAAAGATTATGTTAAGTTGCCCCAAAATATTATAGATACCTTCGATATTTATATAGTTAGAATAAATGTAGAATTTGAAGATGAAAATTTAATGATTAAATCGATGTTAAAATTATTTTAATTTAATCCTTATTAATATTTATACTTTCACCCCAATATGTACTGTTCGTGGATAACATATATGTAATATTTTTGTCTGCTAAATATACCCCAGGATTATCCCCAATACGAACATAGCATCTTTGATAATCAGATTGAGATCTACCAAAAACAAAATATTCGATTGTAATACCTTGATCATTTATAATTGCTAAATGCGTACCCGTCGAATCATCAATTGAATATTTTGAATAATTATTAGGGTTTTCTGAAAGTAAAATTTCTTTTTTTAATACTAATATATTATTAAAAAAATTATCAATTGCCTGTGATTTTATATTTAAAGTATCATGTCCAGCAATTTCCCAGAGGGTATCATTTTTTATAATTTCAATTGCATCTCCACCTCTTTGAATTAATAATTTATAAATTTTATTTGGATCACCCTCAAAAATTAAAGATGATGAACTTTTTAAATTAATTTGTTTTTGGTAATTAAATAGAAATATAGCAAGTAGTACAATTAGTGAATAAAAGGCAATTTTTAAATTACGATTCATAAATCTCCTCTAAATATTTTGTTCTATTATTTTCCTTTTTTAAACGGAAGAAGCCTAGGCTAATTGCTAATAATGATGGTAATAAAATATTTGCCCATTTCCATCTTGATTTTTCATCATCATCTAATTCTTCTAAGGGCCTATTTGTTATTTCACGACTTCTTAGCGATAAGAGTTCTTTATCGCCTAATAGATAATCTACAGCATTTTCAATAAAAATATGATTTTCTGTTGCATTAAGATCACTTCCACCATCATCAGAAATAAACTTTGAATCTGAAATTAAAATAATTTTACTTAAAGAAGAGGACTCTTTATTTGGAATTTCTGCCATAGCACCTAGAATTTTACCCTCTTCGTTAAGCTTCTTAAATGATGGATTTGCATCAGGATCGGGGTTTAAATTAAAAAATTCTTGCATAGAGGTTGACTTATTTGAACTTGTAAATAGAGGAATTACTTTATTTAGCGAATCATTTATATTAACTTGACTAGGAAAAATCATTCGTAAGCCTTCTAATCCATTAACTATCTCTATATTAGAATTAAAATTTGTTTTTTTAATAATTGGTAGAAAAGGATAGTTCATCGGAACTGGTATTCTAAAAAGTCCTAGATTTTGCTGTACTTGAATTTGACCACAATTTAAATCTAAAACGAGGTTAGGCTCTATATGTAATCCATATGAATCTAGTAAACTAAATATATTTGATTCAATTTGTGTTGCTTGTTGAGTTTGAAGATCCCAAGAAACTCTGTTTTGGGCTAGAAGTAAATGACCGCCTTCATTAATATATTTTTCTAAATTTAATTTTTCATTTTCTGAAATTGAATCTTCAACTCCATTCATTAAAACTAATTTTACCTCACTAGGAATTGCCTGATTAAAATTTAAATTTCTAATTGAGTAACGCTGGCCTAAAATTTGAGATATGTTTTCATTTTTTAAATTTTCTTGATTAATTGTTTTTGCAATAGCAATAGTTTTTTTATTATTATCAACAAGTTTTTTTATTTTAGTAGATATATTATATTCTAATCCCGTTGTTTGTTCAATCAATGGAATTGTTTCTCGCATATCACCATAAATGAAGACCATGCCCATATAAACTCTTTTAACTTCAAGTTTATCATTTTCAATCACCTGTAGCTGAACTGGCTGTATACCATATTTTTGAGCATCTTCTTGCATTGCTTCATTACTTTCAGGTTGATAAAACTCAAAATGTATATTGCCTTTTGAATAAGCAGCATATTCTTCTAAAATGTCTTGTAAATAACGTCTATTATTACCATATTCACCTGGAAGATCATCTGAAAAATATATTTTTAAAATTAAACGATCTTCAATTTTACTAACAATGGATTGACTCGAATCTGATAGGCTATAAATCTGATTATCTGTAAAATCCCATCTTTTAAAAATATTTTTTGATATTATATTTAATAAAATTAGAATAATAAATACTGTACCAACGTAAATAAAATTTTTTTTCTTATTATTTTGTACCATATTTAGTTCCATTTCCTCATTTCTAAAATTCTTATTGTTAAAAAAAGAAAAAAACCTGTAACCGAACTGAAATAAATTAGGTTTCTTGTATCAATGACCCCTCTTGATATATTTGATAGATGGTAATCGACGCTTAAATATTGGATAATACCTGTTAAATAGTATGGAACAAACATTAACATTTTATCCATTAGAAAAAAAATAATTACTATAAAAATTCCTATAATAAATGCAATAACTTGATTATCAGTTAAGCTACTTGAAAAAATACCAACTGAAGCATATACCGATCCTAGTAAAGCTAATCCTAAATATCCACTAAAAACAGATCCATAATCAATGTTAGTACCCACCATAGCTAAGGTAAAAAAATGAACGAAGGTAAAAAGAAGACCAATTACTATTAAACTTAATGAGGCTAAAAATTTTCCTAAAACGAAGTCTAAATAATTTAGAGGCAAAGTTGATATAACTTCCATTGTTCCAAGGTTTCTTTCTCTAGCAATTAATCCCATGGAAATTGCAGGGATAAAAAACAAATAGACCAAAGGGATTATATTAAATAACGATCTCATATCTGATTGATTAAAAAGAAAAAAGGTTCTTGTAAAAAAATAACCTGTGATTAAACAAAAAATAACTAAAAATATATATGCCATAGGGCTATTAAAATATAATTTCATTTCCTTTGAATAAATGGCTTTATAATTTTGCATCATTTTTTTCCTCATTTGTTAGAGATCTAAAGATATTTTCCAATTCGACACCTTTTGGAGTCATTTCAATAATTACCCATTTAGAATTAACTGCAAACGTAAAAATTTGTTCACGAAGGTCATGATTATTAGGGTATTCTAAATTTAACACACTATCTTCGGCAAGCTTTTGATTATTTATGATTAATTCGGGCATTTCTTCTTGAAGAGCCTTAATAGAATCTGTAGTAACATTTTTAGCTTTTAAAATAAGTTCTGTATTGTTTGCAAACCCTTTCATTAATTCTTCATTTGATCCATCTGCAACAATTTTTCCTTTATTAATGATAATAATTCTATTAACCGTAGCTTGAATTTCTTGTAGAATATGGCTAGACATAAGTACTAATTTTTCACGACCAAGTTCTTTAATCAAACTTCTAATTTCTACAATTTGATTTGGATCTAATCCTGTTACAGGTTCATCTAATATAAGTATTTTGGGATCATGAATCATAGCACATGCCAATCCGAGTCTTTGTTTATATCCCTTAGAGCATTCATCAACAGATTTATGAATTACTCCATTTAATCCACACTGATCTATAACTCTAGAGAGAGATTTTTTAAAGTTTTTTCCAGTAATCTGACGAATTTGAGCTACAAATTCAAGCAAATCAAATACTTTCATTTCCCCATATAATGGATTTAATTCGGGTAAATAGCCAATTTGTTTTTGTATTTCTAAACTATGATCAATGATATTGAGATTATTTAAATATACATTTCCCCTTGATGGCGATAGATATCCAGTCATCACTTTTAGTGTTGTTGATTTGCCAGCACCATTAGCTCCCAAAAATCCAACGATTTCACCATCATTAAGTTCGAAGTTAATAGATTTGATAGCTTCGAAACTTCCATATTTTTTTGATAAATTTTCAACTCTTATCAATTATAATCTCCCTTTTAAATTTATAATAATAATCAAACACAATTTTGTTCCAAATTATTTATTTTTCTACTTTAACAAATGCTTCACCATCCCAGGAAAAACCATCATATGTAAATTTTTCAAATTCATTAATATTTGTTATTTGATTTTGAACAATAAATCTTATAAACTCTCCTTTAACAGCTTTACCAAAATGTCCTGCAGCAGTTTTTTTACCTTTGTTAATTACTAAAAAATCTATTTTTTTGACAAATTTTTTGTTTGGTGAATAAGCTTTACGATGAACTTGAGGTAAAAGATCTATTATATTTTCTTCATTATCTAAAGCTTTAGTTAATACGGGATTCCAATGATGCTGCAAAGATAAAACATTCATCTTAAGCTTATAGTCTGGTATAGGTGTTTTAGGTGTGACCATACCAAAAAGACCACTAAAAATCAATACATGTTTTTCCATAAAATCTTGAGCTTTTTTTGTTAACGAAAACCAATCAATATGTTCATAGACAACACCTGTATATCTTTCTATTGCAGGAGCTGTTGAACTATTAAAGATATCTTGATTTTGTCGATGAAAACGCAGTGCTTTTTCGGGAGATGTTCCATAAACAGATTTCAAGTCCTCATCATCAATGAGTTCAAGCAATCTAACAACTTGAGAAACAGATTTTTCAAATTTAAAATTTGTTTTATCAAAAGTAATGCTCTTATTTTTTACACGAGCCTTACCTTCACTAGGTGGAATTAATATTTTCATATAGTCTCCATTTAATTTAGCCTAAAAAGGCAGTAAATTTAAATTTTTTTATATAAAAAAAAGAAAGATTATTTTAATTCTACTAATTTAATTTCAAACTTTAATGAATCAAATAATGAACGATCTAACATATACAAAAAATCAAGAGTTTCATTTGCTTTTTTTAATTTATTAAGTTTGATATATGATATACCTAATAGAAAATATGATTCTGAATCATCTGGATTAATTTTTAATGCTTTTCTAAATGACTTAGCTGCATCTACATATTCATTTAATCCCAAATAGGACTTGCCTAAATAATACCAAATTCTATAATCATTTAAATTTAACTGGCTTACTTTTTGAAAAGAGAAAATTGCACTAGAATATTTTGAATCTTCTAAATAACATTTTCCTAATAAAAAATATGCTATTCCATCATCATTATTAATTATAAGATATTCTTCTAATAATGGTATAGCATATTTAAAAAGATTTAATTCCATATAAGCTACAGCTATTTGATATTTTATTTCTAAATCCCCTGGAGATAATTTTAATGCTTCATTAAAAGCAATAATTGATTGCATATATTTACCCATATTACCATAAGATAATGCAAGCTGGTAATACATAGTAACAGTTTCTTTTTCACAATCAATTGCATATGAAAAATAATTTATTGCTTCTTCATACAAATTCATTTCATTATATATTAAGCCTAATCTGATGATAACATCAATATTATCTTCATCAAATTCAATTATATTTTGATAAATATTTTTTGCATTTTCTAAATCTTTTAATTGCCAATATCCTTCCGCTAAGTTGAGATTTAAATCTAATCTTTCAGGATAATAATTTAGTAATCTAATAAATGTATCTATTGCTTCAGGATATCGTTTTTGATCAAGAAAAACCTCACCTAAAATTTCTAGAACATTGATGCTATCAGGTTCATAAATGATAAATGTCCTTAATGGCTCCATAGATTCTTTTAAAAGACCTTTTTTATATAACAACATTCCTAGGCGATAATGTACATCTTTATTATCAGGTAAAAATCTACGAGCTTGAACATAGGCATCAATTGCTTTATCAATTTCTAAAATATTTTCATATATATATCCTAAGTAATAATAAGAAATTCCATTTTGAGAATTTAATTTAATTGATCTATCAAAAGCTTCCATCGCACGAGTATATTTTTCAATATGGAAATATGAAATTCCTAGATGAAAATATGTCTTTCCATTTTCTGGATCTAAAAGTAGATTTTGGGTTAACATAGGGATTGATGATTTATATTGTTTAAGCATTATAAAGGATAATCCAGAATAATAGTATGCCTTATGAAAATAAGGATCAATATTTAATAATTTATCAAAAGCTAAAATTGCATCTTTATATTTTTCTAAATAATAGAGGCATTGTCCTAGCCCATACCATCCATCGAGATTATTAGGATTAGACCAAACGACTCTTTGGTATTGAAAAAGAGCTTCCATCCATTTATTGTCATTAAAAAGGAGGCCTCCATTTAAAAGATATCCTCTGTAGTCGCCTTTACTTAATGTATTATATTTTTTAATATATTCAATGGATTTTTGTTTGTTAGAATTTAATAATGTCAAATAAAAATAACTTTCAATATTGGTTGAATCTACTTCAACTAGATTTTCGAAGGCACTTTCTAAATAAATTATAATAGAAGAATCAGTAGGCAAAATTTCATCTAGATAATCTAAGTCAATATTAGCGGTATTTAATTTTAATGCAGAGTTCAACAAAGTTGCTCCTTCAATATATAAACCTCTGTTAATATATGATAATCCAAGTTCAATATCATCAATAGATTGATCTTCTTTAGCATAATCAATCAATAACATCGTTGTATCATCCTTAGTTTGACTATGCATAGACATTGAAAATATTTTTTTTAAAGAACTAATTTGTTCGGTTAAATTATTTACCATTATACTATCTTTTTGAAGAGAATAAATTCTTAATAAACCTTCAATAGGTATTTCAAGATTATTTTTTGTTTCTGAAAGTGAAAGTTCATATTTATTAATAGCTTGATCAAAATAATATTTAGAAATATCTTTTAAATTTATTAATTCATATATTTCGCCTAATATCGATAGAGTTTCAGCAATTTTTATATGATCCATATTAGTAATAGATTCTTGTTTTGCAAGTAATTCTTCAAAGACTATAATAGCATTATTATAGTCTCTCATAGAATAGTAATTATATGCCTTATCATATAATAAAGAAAGGTTATCATTTTCATTACTAAAGGCAAAAACGAATAATAGTGATAATATTGATTTATACATTATTTTTTAAACAAAAGAGATTTTAATATTAGACTTATGAATAAGATTTGTTGATGTTCCCAATTAATAATGTTTTTTTAGGAATACATCAATAAATTCGCTAAAGTCATCAAACACATTAGCGCCAGTATTTACTAGACGATTTTTATTATTATGTCCATGTGATAATAGAATACAATCAATACCTAGCGCTTGAGAAACTTCATAATCATGCAAAGTATCTCCAATCATTAAAATATCTTTGGGATTATATTTTACTTTATTTAGCCATTTTATTCCCATATTTATTTTACTATTTGCATATTGATTATCTAGACCATCGATAGAAACAAAATAGTCATCAATTTTATAAAATTGAATAAGCTTTATTAAAGTTTTTTTATATTGAGCCGATAATATGGAATGTGTATATCCTAACGTAGATAAAATTTTTAATAATTCAGAAGATTTTTTAAATAGAATTGGTTCATACATTCTTTTATTATAAATTGATATAAATTCCAAGCTTAGTTTAGAAAATTTTATTTTATTTAAATTAAATCCCAAATTATTATAGTAATTAATAACGGGGAATTCAAAGGTATCTCTGTACTTTTTTAGGTTTATTGAGGGCATTTTATATTTATCTAAAATACTGTTCATTATTTCTACAAATAACCAAGCATCATTTAGCAAGGTGCCATTCCAATCCCAGACTATATGTCTATATTGTTTCATTTTAATAATGTGCTTCTAAATTAAGTTGACTATCGTTATTAGCGTCTATATTAATAAGAAACTTAATTTTAGACGCATCAATTTTTTCATATTTGATATTAGATTTTGAAATGATCCATCTAGAATCATTTAGGTTTTGTATAAATTCAATTTCAATATCAGTATCCTTCAAATTTTTAAAATTTGCAATAAAATTAATACGACCATTATTTCTTGTTATAGTATGTTCTTTAAAAGTAAAATCACATAAAATATCATAGCTTTTACCTATATCAATACTGATGGTTTGATTTTCTGATATAATTTTATTATGATTTGATCCTATGAAAATTTTATTTTCATCTTTATTTTCGTATACTTTATAATTTCCACTTGGTAATTGAAAAGGTGCAATATCATTAGCAATCAGCTCTATTTTTGTATTAATAGGTAATTTGTCTATTGTTTGATTTAAGTAATTATTATATCGAGCAATATTATAATTGATATAATAAGTTTTTTTATACGGGACATCATGAGCTTTAAAAAAAGAGATATACTGTTTTGAATTAGGCTCAAGATCAATGGTATTATCTAGATTAAATATAGTATAATCATCTATTGTAGTAACATGTGAATTTTCTAAAGAATTATTATCAGAATTTTGTAAAGCTTTCATTGCATGTCGATTTAAGTTTTTTGAATAATTATTTTTTTTATAAAAATTTATAGGCCCAGAAATTAGTGAAATAGAATTGTTATGAAATGTCATATTATTGTTATTATTAATATAATACCATCCTTCAACAGAACATTTTTCCATTGATTTGATATTTATGGAATACTCTGCATTCCAATTAAATCCAGATGCTATATAACTTAAATTATATTTTGAATTTTTAGATTTTATATTAGCTGAACAAGTTAAATATGGAAATTCTTTTAGATTTGGAGGGATATCATTAAAAATATATTTATAAGGTGGATCTATAACAATTTTTCCATCTATTTCAAAAACAGGGAAATTTAAGTTAGAAATTAAAATTCCTGTTGTTCTATATGAAATATTGCCTTCATTGCTATAAATAACTAAATTAATTTCCTTATTCATATTGCTATTTAATAGATTATCAATATTAATTGGTTTATATATATATTCTTTAGATGAAAATTCAATATTTTCAGAAAAGAGTTCTATTGAAGAGGCATCAACTGATAATGGAAAATCTTCAATTATTAAAATTAATTGACCTAATTGATTATTTACTTCAATATTATTTTTTTGAATAAAAGCATTTCCCTGATTATAAATAGTAATATGGTTTTGAGTAAATAATATATTAATAGATATAGAAAATATTAATTTTTTGATTAAGTTCATTTATATTCCGTTATTATTATTTGTTAGGCTTGTTTATACATAAAATTCCCCCTAAATTTATTGATAATATTCCATCAATGAAAAGATAATGAAATTTAGAAATAAATTATTTTTTTTCATATTATCCATTAATGTAGCTACATCGAGTTTGATTCCGTTGGAATTATCATTAACTCCGTATATTCTAACAGATGACTACAATAATAATGGCAAAGAAGACTTTTTTGCATTTGATAATCTTAGTTTTCCCCAGACCATTTATCTTTGTGAATTTGATAATAATCAAGTAATAATAAATTGGGAATATAATTTGGATAATCAAAATTCAAGTTATATTGCGGATGTATTAATGGCGGATTTTGATAATAATAATCAAAAAGAAATTATTCTCTTAATAAATGATGCGCCAAATGAAAATAAGTTTTTAATATTTAAAATATTAAATAAAAATATATCAATTGCTCCAGATAATATTTCAAAAATTAATAATCAAAAATTTCAAATATTTCATGCACAAAAAATGTATTTAGTTGATTGGGATGATAATAAAGATTTTGAGTTTATTATAATTCAGGGAAGCCCAAATAGAAAAGCTCTCGTATGTGATTTTTATAATAATAAAATTAATGTAATAGAGAGTATCGCTAATAAATTTGTGGAAGAAACATTTGGACCACTTCTGATAAGCTCTGGAGATTTTAATGGCGATAATATTTTAGATATATTCATTTTAAACAATTCAATTGAACCAACAGGGCGGTTTATATATTCAAATGGACAAGAAGAAAAATTGAAAAAAGAAAATTTGCCTAGAATTAAATGGCTAAATCCTCAATCAAGAGATTATAATAAAGATGGTATTGATGATTTATTAATGATTTCGAAAGATGGAAATCTTATAAGTACAATATCAGAATATGATTTAACTTTACCAATTATAGAAATAGAGTCAGCGCATGTTAATTATGATAGTCTAATCAATATTTATATAATGAGTGATTTTGGAGAATTAGGAACTATTAAAATTGAACCATTAAGCTATTCTATATTATCATCGAAAATTGATTCAATGGATCAATCTATTAAACAAAAATTATCGAGTACTTTTCTAAATAACGTTGCTTTTGTTTATGATGATAAAAAACCAAATGAGCTGTGGTATTATGCTTTAAATAATATTCAAAAACCAAATTATGATATTCAAAAGGTATATTCCAGAGCCCCAGATAAAATCATTAATTACGGTAATAAATATGAACATAATCTTGAACAAGATTCACTATTATATTTTGTAGATTTTACATCTGAAAATATGCCTGATGGCATGATTTTTAATTTAGAAAAATCATTATTAGAGTGGACGCCTAATCAAAATCAACTAGGATTTCATGAAATTATTTATAAATTAAAATTTAGAAGAGAAGAAGGGCTTCAGTTACAAAATAATGATGGGAAGCAAAAAGTAGTTCGTCAAGAGAAAATAATAGATAATAAATATAAGTATTTAATTTATGTGAATGATACTCCAAGCTTTATTGAAGATACAATTAAACTTGTGATTGTAAACGAAGAAAAATATGATAAAGATTTTTCAATAAATGATTTAAATGTAGATAGCAATTTAAAACTTAGTTTTATTGGAGATAATTATGGAGCAAAATTAACATTAATAGCTCCTTCTGATTCTAATGATAAAATAATGGATACCACTGGAATAATTAAAAATGTAATTAATCAATTAATAGAAGATACGACACAATCTGTTATTAATGATAAAGAAGCTACCTATAAAGATACAATTGAAACTGAATTTGAGGGTTTTATTGAAGAAAAAATTATTCAAGAAGAAGACCCCTTTAAACAAAAAAAGTTAACTGAGAGTGTAGAGGAATTCAAACAAAATGAAGAAGATTATCAGGAAAAGCTAAAAACACATGATAAGGTTATAGAAGAAGGGAAAAATAAATGGGTTCCCAAAGACACGATAACTGTACATCAAGATACATTGATCAAAAAAGAAACTAACAGTTTAGATATTTTATTAGATTCATCCAAAGTTGAAAATTACACTATAGATGAGGATAATTTGATATTAGATTCCAACTATAATATTATTAACAGTGAAAATATTATAAAATATAATGCAAATATAACATGGACTCCAAATTTAGAAATAGGTGAATACTCCCTATTGGTGTTGGTAGATGATAAATATTCAAAAGATACATTAACACTACTAGTATCTATTCATCCTTCAATTAATTTAGATAATAATACTACTGAGCATACAGTTTCATTAAATCAATTATTATTACTAGACCCAATAAATATTAATCAAAAGCCTTCTTCTATGGATTATAATTATTCTATTATAAATGGACCAGAAAATTTGTATGTAGATAATAAGGGAAGTATTAGATGGGTACCTTTAAATACTCAATCAGATTATAATAATATTGAAATTCAAGTTAGTGATGGCATAGCATCAAAAAACTTAGTTTATAATATTTATGTAAACTCCCCACCAGTAATATCTTCAAGATTACCAGATATATTTTATATTAATAAAGGAGATACATTAAAATTTAATTTTCAGAGTTTTGATATAAATATTGATTCAGAAGTTTATTGGAAATTAGTTTATGGACCAGATCAAATGAAATTAGATGAATTAGGAAATTTGATATGGCCTAGCAGATCAAGCTTAGGATATAATAATTATAAAATTATCCTTTCAGATGGATTTGATTCAACCTCATTTAAAGGCAGTATTTATGTAAATTCAAATCCAATGATAATAAGTATTCCTGACAAAATAGTAACGGCAGGAAATGTATTTGAATATAAATTAGAGGCCAATGATGAAAATAGATTCAGTCCTTTAGATTCTCTTTTAGAAAATAAAATAATTTTTAGTTTAATAGATTTTCCAGAAGGGATGATAATAAAAGAAGATAGTAATGTATTTTGGAATACCAATAATGATCAATCAGGGGAATATGATATAAAAGTTAAAGCCTATGATAATGTTAACGAAGATATACAAACGTTTACTTTGTTAGTAAATTCAAATCCAGAAATCACTTCAGGTGATAGTGTTTCAATAGAAATAGGAGACACATTAAAATTTTTAATTAAAGCAAAAGATTTAAATATAGATGATAATTTAGTTTTTTCAATTGATAAAAATCCAAGTGGAATGAATATTAATAAAACAACTGGTTTAATTGAATGGACTCCGACTTTATCACAAATAGGTTTACATGTAGTTGAGGTGTTGGTTGATGATGGTTATTTAAAAAATAATATGATGCAAAAATTGAAGGTATTTGTTTTTAAAAAACCAATATTAAAGACAGAATTGCCTATTGAAGCTTTTGTTGGATTAGAATATAAAAGTTTTTTAGTAGGAGAAGATATGTATGGGGAAAAAATAGAATCAGAAAATTCATATAGCATCCAATCATCGACAGTTACTGACTTTTCAGTATCTAAGTTTTCACATCAATTTATATGGACTCCTAAAGAAGATGATATTGGAATTCAAAATATTGTAATAAAGATAACTGATTCAAATGGTATAAGTTCTTTTATTAATCATAAAATTTCAGTATTTAAAAACCCTTGTATGCATTGTGATGATAAAGAAATTTCACCCTCTGATTCTTTATCAAAATAGTAAAGATTAATAAGAAAGGAATAGTATGAGAAGTTTAGTTTTTATATTATTGATATTAATTTTATTTATTAGTTGTCAATCTCGAGTTATCTCTAGATTTACAGGAATGGCCTTAAAATTAGAGTTGCCTGAAGATTTTGATCGTCCTATATCATATAATTCAGGTAGAAAGGGAGAAAAAGATTTATTTTACTGGTCAAACGATGGTCAAATGAAGGTAAAAACATATAGTGATTTTGGTATATTAGAATCTGAAATAATCTTTGTAAAAAAAAATAACTAAATATATCTAATATTAAAATCAAACGGATTAGGTTATAATATTATAAAAAAAAGTAATATAAAAATTGATTTTGTATGGTCTACCCCAAAAGGTATAACTAGCTTATTACCTTTATATGATATTGCCGTCGCAAGAGGTTGGGAAACAGGTATTTTCAAAGTCAAAAAACAGTATTTTCTGAATCGAAAACTTATTAAAAATTTATCTAAAACAATCATAATAGCTTATGACCAACCACTCTACCGATTAATAAAAAGTGGTTGGCAGGGTAAATACATCTATATAGAACATGGCTTAGGTCCCATTAAATATTATACGTACAAATACAATTTTTTTCATGAAGCAGAACTTTTATTTTATCCTGGCCCAGTATTTAAAAGAAAAATGCAAGCAATAAACCCAAGTTTTAAAAATGGATTATTAGGTGGTTATCCTAAAGCAGATGCTTTAGTAAATAATAAAATAAATCGTAGTAAAATGCTACTTAAATTAAATTTAAATTCAGAAAAACCAATAATTTTATTTGCACCATCTTGGGGAGGAAAGTATAGCAGAAAATCTGGAATATGGAATGCAAATTACTTTAAAAAAATTTCAAACTTAATAATAATTCCTCATTCACAAGATTATAGATATGCTAAAAAATTCAATGCTATTGTACCATCAGATATTGATGGAATAAACTCTTATATTCAGATAGCTGATATAGTAATTAGTGATGTATCATCTGTTTTAGCTGAAGCGGCAATATTAAATAAACCAGTTATTCAGTTAAAATTACCATTTTATCCGGGCTGTTTTCCAGAAAAGGATAAGAGAAATAAAAAATATTATTGGGTGTCGAGTGATTTTATTAAAAAAGAAGAAGAAAAATCAGATATAAATAATAGACCATTTAAAATTGCATATTTAAATGAAGATTGGATACTTGGTGAAATCTGTGAACCAGATAAAATAGAACAAGCAATTTCTATTGTACTATCTGATATAAATAAGCATCAACAAAAGCGTAAATATTGGGCAGAACAATCATGTTATAAATCTGATGGCAAGGCTTCCATTAGGATTGCTAAAATGATTGAGCATTTTAAATTTACAGGAGAGAGGAAGCAAATTGGAGACTTAAATTGATTTCTGCAATTATTTTAGCTGCAGGAAATTCTTCTAGATTTATTAGTAAAAAACCAAAGCAATTTCAAAAATTAAATGGCAAGCTACTAATTGATTATTCAATAAGTACTTTTTCAAATTGCAAAGAGATTAACCAAATTA
>CAYFHL010000015.1:0-18875 GCA_964342955.1 uncultured bacterium | reverse complement strand
CAGCACAATCGCCACCATCATTATCATAACATGTTAGATCACAACCATATGCTTGATCTTCACAATCTTCAAATCCATCACCAATCCATGACTCTGGACAGCAATCATCATCAACGCAGTCAATAACGTAGCCTTCATCACACTCACCAGGCGCGTTACAATCATCTGGACAATTATAATAGTCTTCATCTCCAGAACAAACACCATCACCACAGTAAGCATTTGGGTCACCCCATGTAGTTTCTAAAGCTGGATATCCATAAAGCTCAGTTCCAGTTGCACAAACGAAACTTGGACCATCAATTTCTGGTTCAGCTGGGCAATCAGCTTCAGTATTTGCACATGAGCCATCCCAACAAGTTACTTGACCAGCATCTTCACAACTATAGCAATCACCACCATCATCATCATAGCATGTCAAGTCACAACCATAAGCTTGATCTTCACAATCTTCAAAACCATCACCAATCCATGTCTCTGGACAGCAATCGCCATCACCAGAACAATCTTCAACATAACCATCGTCACAAGTAAAATCTGGACAATCATCTTCAGAATCTGCACATGATCCATCCCAACAAGTAACTTGGCCATAATCTTCACAATTTACACCGCCAAAATCACAACTATCATCTGCACAACAGTCATCATTTCCATTAGGATCAAGGCATTCAGCATTACATGCAGCCCATGAAGCACCATCACCATAACAGTCATAAGTAGTTTCAGTACATGTTGAACCACAACAATCTCCACCATCATAGTCACATTCCGCATTATTATTTTGTGTGTCACACCATCCATCACCTATGTAACTTTCAGTTCCGCCAGCTCCAGTACAATCGACTTCTGGACAATCGGCTTCATCTGTTACACATGAACCATCTGAACATTCAAACTGACCTTCTTCACATGCAGGAGCACAATCACCACCATCATCATCATAGCATGTTAGATCACAACCATATGCTTGATCTTCACAATCTTCAAAACCATCACCAATCCATGACTCTGGGCAGCAATCGTTATCAACACAATCAGTTACGTAGCCTTCATCACATTCGCCACAAACACCACAGTCTGCTTCACAAGACTCACAATCTTCGTTGATATTGCAAACACCATCACCACACTCACCTTCTTGATCACCTGGACATGCACATCCTGCACA
Organism: uncultured bacterium; assembly: GCA_964342955.1. Lineage (GTDB taxonomy): Bacteria > Fidelibacterota > Marinisomatia > SCGC-AAA003-L08 > D37C17 > CAYFHL01. The sequence continues at coordinate 17,704 of CAYFHL010000015.1, read as the reverse complement.
ATCCCAGCCATAATTTGACTCTAGCTCTCCACAAGTAAGTCCATACTCTTCAAAAGCAGTATCACAACACTCACTACCATAGGCAGTATAATCAAATTCACATGCATCACAATTTCTAGTATCATTTTCAGAACCAGGTTTAACTGCAATACTTGCTTTTACAGACTTAGCGTTTTGCATTAAGTCTATACTAAGTTTATTTTGGGTATTAATCGCAAATACAGTTCCAAAAAGCAAGACTGTACTCAAAACAACACCCATCAAACATTTACAAGATTTCATATAACCTCCATTGTATTTATTTATCTTATTTTTCATTTCTAATAAAGTTTAAAGTTATTGGTTGATACCAAATTTTTTTACTGACATACAGGAAAACCAATAAGTTTTATTCAACTTTTCTATTGTAAATGTAATTATAATCAATTAAATAAAAAAGTAATTTTCTCCTCCTTTACATACTGTTACATCTGTTATATATGGTTTGTTTAAATGAGCTCTTCTCCAAGTTTTAAACCAAAAACTTTTCTAATATAATAAGAAAAAATATAGAATAATGGTGTATCTATAAATGCGACTAACACTTTAAATAAAAATCCATTAAAAAATAATATTGAAAATTTATCCCACGCAATTGTGCCTAAACTACAAAGTAAAAATAATACAGCAAAAGTATCTACAAGTTGTGAAAATATGGTAGAACCATTATTACGCAACCATAAATGCCTATTATTAGTAAGTTTTTTCCAAAAATGAAATATCCTCACATCAATTAATTGCGCTGAAAGATAAGCGGTCATTGAAGCAAAAACAGCGGGCCCAAACAAGCCAAACACCTTGCTAAAAGTCTGATTATCAATTGGGGACCAATCGGTTGCTGGAACGAAGTTAGCAAGAGTAACAACTCCTAATATAAATACACTAGATAAAAATCCAGCTATCACAACTTGATTAGCCTTCTTCCTACCATAAATTTCTGATATAATATCAGTCACAAGAAAAGTAATCGGGTAGGGTAAAATACCTACTGAAATTTCAAAAGAAAATGTACTTAGTGAATTTAGCCATGAAATAGAATTATAACTATTTAAAAAATAAAAAGGTTGCCATATAAAAAATTTTTGAAATATCAAATTAGATGCTACTAGGGATGCAATAAATATTCCAGCCAATACAACATATAATTTCTCACTCCAAATAATTCGATTTTTTTGTATATCCACTATACGTCAACCCTTTATTTATAACATTCAATAATTTATCTAATACTAATTATCTAATTCTTTTGGAGTAATAATTTAGAAAAAGTAAATTATATATCATTATAATTATATTTTTATGAAAGAACATCAAATTAAATTTTGGGGTACGAGAGGATCCTTTCCATCTCCTGATAGGGATAAAATTAAATATGGAGGGCATACCTCTTGCGTAGAGATTCGTACATCAGATAACCAGTTAATCATATTTGATATGGGCACTGGTCTAGTTCCGCTAGGCAATGCTCTTTTAAAAGAAGACAATCCGCCTAAAAAAGCCCATATTTTCATTAGTCACTTTCATTGGGATCACATGATTGGCTATCTAGGGTTTTCTCCATTTTTTTTAAAATGGTTCAATTGTGATATCTATGGTAAAGAAGACAAATTAAGCATCAATGAGGTTTTCAATCATTTACATCATTTTACGTTTTGGCCTGTTGAAATCCCTATGTATCAAGCAAAAGTAAATTTGCGCACCTTCCCCGAAAATGGTCTTAGAATCTCTGATTCTATCAAAATTACTGCATCGCCTCATGGCCATCCGAATGGAGCCAATGGATATCGACTGGATATTGGAGAAAAATCAATTGTTTATTGTACTGATATTGAGCATCCAGAAAAACAATTAAATAAAAATGTAATTAATTTTGCAAATAATGCAGATATATTAATTAAAGATGCACAGTTTACAAATGAACAGCTTCCCTATCATAAAGGTTGGGGGCACAGTAGCTGGGAACAATGTATTGAGGTGGCTGAAAGAGCAAATGTTAATCAGTTAATACTATATCACCATAGTCCCAACAATAGTGATGACGAAATCGATCAAATACAGAAAGATGCTCAAAAAATTAAAAAAAATACAATTGCGGCTAGAGATGGTTTAATCATTAAATTACCAATCTAATTATTAATTAAATAGGACTTATGAAAAGAATATATTGTGATATTGCAGCAACGACTCCTCTAGACCCTCAAGTTAATGACTTTATGATAGAAATACAAAAAACTATCTTTGGGAATGCATCTAGTATTCATATGGAAGGACAACAAGCTAAAGCAATTATAGAAAAATCTCGATTACAAGTCTCTAAGGCCTTGTCATGTAAATCAGAGGAAATTATTTTTACAACCGGAGGATCTGAATCAAATAACATGGTATTGAAGAGCATCCTAAATGGAGGGGATCATTTTATCACAACTTCATATGAGCACCCATCAATAAAAAATGTTATTCCATATCTTGAGAATAATGGAGTTCAAGTTACAGTAATTAACCCAAATAAAGATGGATTAATTGATAAATCAGACATTGAGAATAATATTTTAAAAAATACTAAACTAATTTCAGTAATGTTTGTCAATAATGAGCTTGGGACAATTAATTCCATAAAAGAGATCGCTAGGCTTTGCAAACAAAACAATATTCTATTTCATACAGATGCAGTTCAGGCGTTTGGTAAAATAAATATAGATTTAGATGAAACACCGATTGACTTTCTTTCTATATCTGCACATAAATTATATGGACCGAAGGGAATTGGAGTATTATTTATTAGGGAAGGAAACGTTATGCATCCCTTAGTTCATGGTGGATCACAAGAAAAAAAATTAAGGGCTGGCACTGAAAACACACCTGCAATTGGAGGGTTAGGCCTAGCTTCTGAAATTACATCTTCAAACATTGAAAAAAACATTTTATTAATTAAGAAACTTGAAAAAAAATTACTTGACAATTTAAGTTCTGCTAATATTATTTTTTCTATTAATGGTCTAAATCGCATACCTGGACTTTTAAATTTAACATTCCCTGGTATTGAAGGACAAAATCTCCTGCTTCTGCTTGATATTGCTGGCATTAGTATCTCTTATGGTTCTGCATGCGGATCTGGTTCAGTTTCAGCATCAAAAGTTTTGTTAAATCTCGGCCTATCAGAAGAAGAAGCTAAATCTTCGGTTAGAATTTCTATTGGCAAAACACATACATTGAATCAGATTGATGTTTTATCAAAAAATCTTATCAATATAATATCAAAAAAACAGCATAACACACAAATCTATGCAGAATAAAGTCCTTGTAGCAATGTCTGGTGGTGTTGATAGTTCTGTAGCTTTAATTAAAATTCTGGAAATGGGATATGACCCTATCGGCGTTACAATGAAATTATGGGATTATAAAGATGTTGGTGGTAAAAGTTTACCTGATAGCAATTGTTGTTCAGTAGGCGCAATTAATAATGCAAAGCTAGTATGTGATAAATTTTCAGTACCACATTATACAATTGATTTCACTAAAGTTTTTTTAGAAAAAGTTGTAAAAAACTTTTCAGATGAATATCTGTCTGGAAGAACTCCAAACCCATGCGTTCGTTGCAATTCATTTGTAAAATGGGATGCTTTTTTACAACAAGCAGAAGAACTTGGAGCATCTAAAATTGCAACGGGACATTATGCTAAAATTATAAAAAATAATAATAACTATTCTTTAGCTAAAGGATCTGATTCAAGGAAAGATCAAGCTTATGTACTCTGGGGAATACCAAGAGGCACTCTTAATAAAACTATTTTTCCCCTTGGTGATATGACAAAAAATGAAGTTCGAAAAATTGCGATACAAAACAGATTAGAAACAGCACATGTTCCTGAAAGTATGGATATATGTTTTGTTGCTGATAATAATTATTCACGATTTTTAAACGACTTTTCAAATGATAAAGTTAGCAAAATTAATCAGGGTGAAATAAAAAACTCTAAAGGTGAAATATTAGGACAACATACAGGTTACCATAATTACACTATTGGCCAAAGAAAAGGTCTAGGTTTATCTATGCCTCAACCTAATTATGTCAATAAAATTGATGCAAAAACAAATACAATTGTTATTGGTGAAAAAACTGAACTCTTAAAAAACAGCTGCTCAATTTCTCAAGTAAACTGGCTTAAAGAGAATATAAAATTCCCCTTAAAAGTATCTGCTCAAATTCGATATAATAGCAAAGAAGTTGATGCATTGGTCAGTATCAATAAACATAATGCAATAGATGTAAAATTTGAAAAGCCTCAGCTAGCAATAACACCAGGTCAATCTATAGTTTTTTACGATAATAATACTGTCCTAGGCGGAGGTATTATTTCAAAAATATGTTCATAAAGTTAAAAAATCAATTTGTTGTCATCATTTTAGCAGCAGGTAAAGGCACTAGAATGAAATCTAACTTACCTAAAGTACTTCATAATATTGGAGGGCAACCTATGATTATGCACGTAGTTAATAAAGCAAAAAGACTAGGTGCTCAGAAAATCATAACAGTCATTGGTTATCAAGCTGAAAAAATAAAAAAATCTCTAATTAATGAAAAAATTGAATTTGCATATCAATTAGAGCAAAAAGGGACTGGTCACGCCGTATTACAATGTCACGATTTACTAAAAGACTTTAAGGGAAATGTATTAATCTTATCTGGAGATGTCCCATTGATATCATGCGAAACTCTCAAAAAACTTCTTTTAAACCATGAAAAAAACAATGTTGATGCATCAATATTAACAACTGAAATATCATCACCAACAGGTTATGGCCGAATAATCAGAAACAATAACAGCCTCCTAAAAGAAATAGTAGAAGAAGTTGACGCAAGTGATAAACAAAGATTAATAAAAGAAATAAATAGTGGAATATATGCATTTAAATCAAATTTCTTATTTAATGTATTACCATTGGTAAAAAACAAAAATACCCAAAATGAATATTATCTCCCTGATGTTTTTCAGCATATAATTAATAAAAATGGCAAAGTAGCTATTGAAAAAACCAAAAATTATAGCGAAATTCAAGGGGTAAATAACATAGAAGAATTGAGCATTTTAAATTTAAATTATGAAAAAAATTAAATTCACTTCATTTTTTTTACAAGTATTTTGTATTATAAACATCTTTAATAGCCAGGTATCAGCTAATAGTTACAACAACTTATTAAATACGAATAATCACTCTAATGTCTCTAAGTCTCCAATGCTAAATAATACTCCATTGATAATGAATCATAGCTTTTCAGTTACAAACTCATATTTCAATGGACAAAGTATAAGTTACAATACTTACTCCAATAGATCATTTTATAAAATAAATAGTAAATTAGGCTTAAATATGGGATTTAATATTATTAATAACAACTTGATGATTAATCAACCATCCAATATCATGTTTGACTTAGAAATGGGCCTCCAATATCAATTAAATGAGAAATCAATAATTAATATCCAAATTTCAAGGATTAATAATCCCTCACTTTTAAATATATCAAACTTCTAAATGTATCCATTGAGAAAAAAGAAAAGAAAAACTAATCTATTTAAAAGTTTTTATGAATTCTTAACAAATTTATGGATTTCAATTTTGGTCTTAGTCGTCTCTGGTTTTGCATTATCATTTGTTGTTAGAAACTATAATAATCAGCAATATATAGAATACCCTGATTTGAGTACGCTAATAACACAAACGAAATATGAGAAAAAAACTGGTCATAAAATTGAGATTGAAATACGTAATGGATGCGGAGCTCCTAAGTTAGCAAAAATTTATACTGACTTTTTACGTTCACAAGGTTTTGATGTCTTAGACTCTAAAAATGCAGATCATTTCAATTATGATAACACAGCTATAATTCAGCATCGAGGTCCCATAAATCGTGCAAAAGAGCTTGCAAACATCATGTCGTTAAAAGATGAGTCTATCCAAATAGATCTAAATGAAGAATTATTTTATGATTTAACTTTAATCCTTGGTAAAGATTATATGACTCTTGAATCATATAAAAAAGCAATTATACATCACCAACCATATTAATTAGTATTTGAATATTAAATCTTCAAATATGTCCAAAGTTAAATCTACAAAACACATAGCCAATCAAATTTCTCAACTTATGTTAGATAAAAAAGCTTCCGATATTAAAATTATTGATGTTAGAAAAATTACGACTTTAACTGATTTTTTTATAATTTGTTCTTCAGATTCAGAGCCTAAAACCAAAGCAATCACTTCTTACATTTCAGAAACTTTAAAAGATCATGGCATAAGACCTTTAAACATTGAAGGATACAATTATTTAGATTGGGTCCTCTTAGATTATGTAAATATTGTAGCTCATATCTTTAGCAAAAAAGCTCGTGATTTTTATAATTTTGAAGGATTATGGGCCGATGCATCAGTCAAATCTATAAAATGAAATTAAAAGTAAATAAAATCATTTCTAATATTCTGATAAAATTAGGATATCCTAGTATTAGTCCTTCAATACAAATCCCAAAAAATTCTCAACATGGTGATTTTACAACAAATGTTGCATTACAAATATCAGCAAAAACAGGACAGAGTGCAAAATTAATAGCAAATAATATTATTGAATTAATTATTAATGAAAAAAATAACTTAATTAATAAAGCTGAAATTGCTGGTCCCGGGTTTATAAATATTATAATTAATAAACAGTATTTTTTTAATATGCTTCCCCAAATTTTAAAAGAAGATATGAACTTTGGAAAATCAAAAAAATTTCAATCTAAAAAGGCTCTTATAGAATTTGTTAGTGCAAATCCTACAGGACCTTTAACTGTAGCACATGGAAGGGGAGCAATTCTTGGCCATATTGTAAGCAATATCCTAGAGTGGAATGGATATAAAGTTGAAAAAGAATATTACTTTAATAATGCTGGCAGGCAAATGAGAAAACTAGCAGAATCTGTTAAAGCTCGTTATCTTGAAATTCAAAATAAAGATTTTGTATTTCCAGATAATGGATATGAAGGCGAGTATATATATGATATTGCAAAAAATATTCTTGATAAATATAGCGATACTACATTGAATGAAGATAATTTAGATATATTTAAAGATGAAGCTGAATCATTGATCTTTTTAGATATTAAAAATACTTTAAACAAACTCGGACTAAAATTTGATAATTTTTTTAATGAAAATCTTTTATATGAATCTGGAGATATAAATGAAATAGTTGATCGGCTTCGCAAACAAGATTTAGCCTATGATAAAGATGGAGCTGTTTGGGTCAGGACTTCATCTATGGGACGTGAAAAAGATAAAGTCATAATTAAATCAACAGGTGAGCCTACTTATCGATTACCCGATATCGTTTATCATCAAAACAAATATTTAAGAGAATTTGATTTATTAATTGATATATTTGGATCAGACCATCAAGATGCATATCCTGATGTATTAGCTGTTTTAAATAAGTTAGGATATGACCCTAATATTATTAAAGTTTTAATTCATCAATTTGTCACAATATTAGACAATGGCCAACAACTTAAAATGTCAACAAGAAAAGCTAATTTTATTACATTAAATGAACTTATAGAAAAAGTTGGTTCTGATGTAGTCCATTATTTTTTTATTATGAGAGGTATGAATACGCATTTAAATTTTGATTTAAAACTAGCTCAAGATGAATCTGACCAAAACCCTGTATATTATATTCAATATGCCTATGCCAGAACTTGTAACATACTGAAATATGCACAAGAACTAGGCCACAAATACAATCAATCAGAAAAAATATCAGTTCTTGATCTTGATGAGGAAATTAATATTATAAAAAATCTAATTGAATTCCCAAATATCATAAAAAATTCACTTAATACACTTGAGCCACAAACCATAGCCCAATATCTTCAAAATTTAGCTGCATCTTTTCATAAATATTATTCACACCATAGATTAGTTTCATCAGATGCAAATAAAACATCCGCCAGAATAACCTTAGTTAGAGCTATACAGATTGTAATGAGAAATGGTTTAAAAATTCTAAATATAAGTGCTCCGGAAAAGATGTAATCAAGGACAATCCTGAGTAGAGTTTTCAATTAAATCAATAAAACACTCATTATAATTACTACATATTTTATTGTTATCAATATTTATATCAATACTAGAATTAGATAAAATGTTGCACATACTATCAGGTAAACTTTCTAATTCATTCTCAGATAAATGCAATACAATCAAGTTAGTTAACTGTCCAATGTTTTGATGTACTTCAGTTAATTTGTTTTCTGAAATTTTAAAAATTTCAAGCTTTTTTAGATCTCTAATTTGAGGAGGTAAAAATGTAATATTATTATTTTGTATAGTAAAATAATTCAATCGAGATAAGTTGCTTACATAGCCTGGGATTGTATCAATTTGATTATACTGTAATTCAATGCGCTGTAAACTATCTAAATTTGAAATAGTATTAGGAATCTTTTGTATTCCCTTGTTATTATAACGTATTTCAGTAATTCTAGATACGACATCATCACCTTGAATAAAATTCTCCCAGGTGGTTAAGTTATCTAATTCATCTTTTATACTTGTTGATGCGTCTTCTCCCCAATTTTCTACTATCAAATCACTTATAAATTCTTGATCATTTTCCCAAGGAATTATTTCACATTGCTGATTTGAATAAAATAATGATACTGTTGTTGAATTTAAAATACATTCAGGGACACTTGGAGTGCATATGTCATTATTTTCTAAAAGCAATGTATCAAGTTGATTATATATATTACAAATTGAATTAGGAATTTGTGTTAAACTATTATTGTCTAGTTTTAAAACTTTCAAGCTATCAAGCTCACCAATATTATCTGGTAATAAGCTTATACCTAAATTATTTAAATATAATTTATTTAATCGATAGAATTCACTATTATCTACTTTATATATTACCGAGGTAATAAAATTACTTAAAATTTCTTGACTAATACCATTCAAGCTTGATAATTGCTCAATAAAATTTAAGTCATCTAGATAATATTCTATTTCTGTTGTATTAGGACTTGTTGAAGAGTTGTTGCATTGGTTAAAAAGAATAATAATTATTACAATAAATATATTTTTCATTAATATCTCTCTTAAAATGATTAATAATTCTTATAAAGAATTTAATGTTAAAAATATATTTTTTTATTGAAAATAATAATAATTTATTTTTATATTTTTTATAGTCGACAAATAAATATTTCTCGTCGAATGTTTTTTCCCTTTTGTGATACACATCACCAAAAAATATTTTTAACTCTTTTAATATTCTCAAGTTGAATTGTAAATAGAGTTTCTATTTAGATAACGAAAGGAAATGAAATGCTCAAATCGAATTCTAAAGATGGATGTCAAAAACTCATCAATAGAAATACTGGAAAAGTAAAAATTGAAAAAAATTATCTTAATGGAGAATTATCTGGCCCTTTTATATATTATTGGGATAATGGACAGGTTAGATTATCTGGATATTATAAGAAAAATAAACGATCTGGAAAATGGAAAACTTTTGATTCAAGCGGTCAGTTAATTATAGAAGAAAGTTATGATATAAATAAACAAAAAGAATTAACATATCAATAATACCATCTTAAAAATAATTTAAAAATACGTTCTATATTTTTATTTTTCTTGAACCACCAAAGTTCATTGTTAAAGTTTATTAAATTTTTTAAATAACTTTTTTGATAGCTAAATGCTCTTAAACCTTCCTTGCCATGAACTTTTCCTGAACCACTCAATCCTCTTCCACCAAAGGGTAAGCTTGATATTCCATAATGTGTCATTACATCATTAATCGTAATAGATCCAACATTAAAATTTCTTGATAATTTTTTTATTCTTTCAGGATTTTTACCAAAAATAGAGGCACTTAGCCCATATGGAGAATTGTTTACTAATCTAATAACATCATTATCTGAATTGAATGGTGTAATAGTCAATACTGGTCCAAATATTTCTTCTTTCATTATTCTTAAGTCAGCTGTTGGTTCCACAACAAGCGTTGGTGGTATAAAATAACCATAATCAGATTTACCTTGAATAACTTGGTTTTTTGATTTTGCATTTTCTATAAGACTACAAACCTTTTTATAATTATTTTTCGATGATATTGCACCAATAATATTTTGATTTAGGCCAGATGATAGATTCTTAATCTCTAATTTTAATTTTTCTAATAAATCTTGATAAACACTATTATGAACATAAAGATGTTCTACAGAAACACATGTTTGTCCAGCATTACTAAAACTACCCCAGAGTGCAGCATTAATAACGCGTTTGATATTTGCATCCTCTAATACAATCATAGGATCTTTACCACCTAATTCAAGAATCAAGGGTTTCATTAGATTTGTACATGTTTCAGCAATCTTTTTGCCTACGGCAGTACTTCCTGTAAAGCATATTATATCTGAATTAGTTGATTCTACTAATTGTTTTCCAGCATCTGAAATTCCATAGATTATTTGAAACAAATCGCACTGTTGAGTAGAAATGTCCCATATTTTTTTTAAAAACTTTGCTGTTAAGGGTGTTTCTTCAGATGGTTTTAAAACTACTGTATTGCCAGCCAATAATGCTTCAACAACAGGAGTTAGTGTAAGAATTAATGGATAATTCCATGGTGATATAATACCTGCAACACCAATTGGTTCGTATTCTACCCATACTCTTTTAGTTTTTAAGATTCCAACATTTCTTCTTTCTGGCTTTAAACAATCTAATTGCTTACTAATATTATTTATATGTTCTATTGAAATGAAAACTTCTAATAGACTTTCAAACCGTTTTTTTCCTGTTTCATTACATATTATAGTTACAAACTCATCAATTGACTCTAATATTAATTTTTTAAATTTATTAATTAATTTTTTTCTATATTTTATTTTTGAAAAATTAAATGTTTTGCTCGCTTTCTTTGAGGATTTTAAAATATTATCAATCTCCTTTGATTTTGTAATTGAGATTGATTCTATCAACAAATTACTTGAAGGATTGTAAATATTCAATTTATCGTCTTTAATTCTAGTTGTCATAAATTTTATTTTTTTCAGGTAATAAGCTCATTGCATATTCTGCCATTGCTGTGATTGTAAGACTTGGATTTACTCCTAAATTAGATGGAATAACAGAGCCATCTATAACGTATAAGTTTGGATAATTATAAACTTCAAACCTTTCATTAACTACGCCACTTTCTTCATTCTTCCCAATACATGCACCCCCCAAAATATGAGCAGTTGTAGGTATTCCAAAGAGTGCATCCATATAAGTTGTCAATTGGTCACCTTTATTTATATTACTAATTTTTTTTGCTACCTCCTCTCCTACAGGAATAAAAGATGGTATTTTTTTACCCGTCTTTGAATTACTATTCATTGAATAACCTCCTATCCGCCACCACCTTCTTTTATAATTTAATTTTAAAAAATTATCAATTGGTTGCATGACCAGCAAAATTAATGTTTTTTCAGACCATTTATATGGAAATATATTTTTAATAAATTTATTTGGATACCTAATTATCCTAAATAACCACGTAATTATCAAACTATTAAATACTTTTTTTCTATTTGGCATAAATGTTGCTAATAAACCTAATGCATTTTGTCCTTTACCAAATCGAACTGTTTCAATATAAGTATCCTTGTTCGGATGAAAACCTGCTGAAATTGCCAAACCATCAGTATAATTAGATTTAGATAGCTTGTTAGATTTAACTGCAATTATAGATTCAGAGTTTGTTCGAACATAGTTTCCTAAACTTTTAGAAATATTAGGTAAATATTTTTTTGCTTTACATTTTAATAAAAGTTTTACTGTTCCCATAACACCACCAGACAAAACAACCTTGCTAGCTTTTAAAACATAGCTTTGTTTTTTTATTCCCGTCGTTTTTTTAATACTTAATTTATAACCTTGATTATTATTCTTAATGTCTAAAACTTCATACTCTGAAAGAATTTTAGCACCTCTCTTTTCTGCTAAAAAAAGATAATTTTTATCTAATGTATTTTTTGCATTATATCGGCAGCCTATCATACATCCACCACAATATATACAACCACTTCTAGGTGGTCCATCCCCACCAAAATAGGGATCTTTTTCTTCCACGCCCCTTTTTCCAAAATACACACCAACATTAACCTTTGAAAATGTCGACTCTTTACCCATGTTTTTAGCAACATCATTTAAGATCTTGTCAGTTTCTGCAAACTTTTTTGCCTTAGTTGCACCCAACATTTTTTTAGCACATTCATAAAATGGCTCTAATTTTTTGAACCAATTTTTATCAGGCCAATTACTACTTAAAAAAGCTTCCTTAGGTGGTTTTAACAAAGTATTAGCATATACTAAACTCCCTCCACCTACACCTACTCCATGTAAGATAAATACATCTTTTAAAAAAGATATACACTGGATACCATATAAAAATAATTTTGGCATCCAAAAATATTTTCTTAGATTCCAATTAGTTTTTGCAAAATCTAAAGAATTGTATCTCCTACCTTTTTCAACTACTAATACTTTATATCCCTTCTCTGCTAGTCGTAATGCTGAAACCGATCCACCAAATCCAGAGCCAACTATTACAACATCATATTCTTCTTTAATCATTTTATTATAATATTTTTTATTTTTTTTAAGTATTCAATACTAATTTTGTGTCTACCCTTATAATCAATCAATTGAACATTCGCATTTTGTTTTTTTAATAATTGATAAGCTTCAATAGAATGACTATAATTTACTATATCATCATTAATACCATGTCCAATAATAATTGGTGTATTTTTTTGTTTATTATTTATTCGTGAATCCTTTTGAGGATTGCGAAAAAAACCAGCTATTGGGAATACGCCTCCTAAAGTTTGATCTAGTTTTAAAACAAAATTTAAACAAATAGCTGCACCTTGAGAAAAACCAATTACATATATATTTTTCGATTTATATTTTAAAAATAAATTATCAAAAAATGACAACAATAATCTTTTAACTTCATTTGTTTTCCAAATTCCATTTTTATCCTGATAAGACCAACTAAAACCAGTATTATGTTCATTTACTTTATAGGGTGCTTCAGGAAAAAACCATGTTACTTCGTTAATATCCATTAGCTTTATTAACAACTGCATGCTTTTTGCAGTTCCTTGATATCCATGTAAAGCTACAATAACTTTTTTTGGATTTTCTCCAGTATCAACTAATCTATAGTTTAATTTTTCTATCATATTTTCTAATTTAATTTAAGCATAATAACTTTAAACATTTATTTACAATAGAAACAGCCCTTATTGTTTTTTTTTATTATTCTCTTTATTATAATTTGTAAATTTCCTTACTAATTATTAATGCCATCTGTTACTTTATAGCTTTAGGAGAATTATAATGCGTATAGGAATTCTAAAAGAAATGTTGAAAAATGAAACGAGAGTAGCTATGCTGCCTGAAGATATAAAAACTTTTCTTGATAAAAAAATAACTTTCAATGTAGAATCTAATGCAGGTAAAAAAGCTTTTATTAATGATGATAACTATAAATCAGAAGGAATCAATATTTCAAATAATATCTATGATCAATCTGATCTGATAATTAAAATCAATCCTCCGAGTGTTGAAGAAATTGATAAAATGAAAAAAAATACTACTTTAATCTCATTATTATCTTCTTTTACAAATCATGAAATCATCAAGAAATTAAAAACTCAAAATATAACATCAGTGGGCTTAGATCTTATACCTCGGACTACTTATGCACAATCAATGGATGTTCTAAGCTCTCAATCAACTGTATCTGGATATTGTGCAGTATTAAATGCTGCTTGCCATCTAGGAAAATTCTTTCCAATGCTTATGACTCCAGCAGGAACGATTAAACCAGCTTCAGTTTTAGTTATTGGAGCTGGTGTTGCTGGTCTTCAGGCTATTGCTACAGCTAGTAGACTTGGAGCAAAAGTAGAGGCCTTTGATGTCCGTCCAGCTGCTAGAGAACAAGTAGAATCCTTAGGTGCAAAGTTCCTTTATATGGATTTAGATGATTCAGCAGAGTCTGATAAAGGATATGCTATTGAAATGAATGAAGAGTTTATAAGAAAAGAAATGGAATTATTACATAATGCTTCTAAAAAAGTAGATGCTATTATAACAACAGCTCTAATATTTGGTAAACCAGCTCCTATCTTAATTAAAGATTATATGGTTAATGATATGAAGCCTGGCTCATGCATTATTGATCTTGCTGCAGAAAATGGTGGCAATTGTGAACTTACTCAACCAAATAAAGTTTTTGAACATAACAATGTTATTATTGATGGGACACTAAATCTCCCCGCTCAGTTGCCATATGATTCAAGCAAAATGTTTTCAAAAAATATATCAAAATTATTAAATGATATTATTAATGATGACCTAGAAATTAATTTTGAAAATGATATTTTAAAAGAATGTCTTGTTACCCATGATGGACAAATTACACATGAACGAACAAAAATGATTATTGAAGGAGACAAATAATGGAACAATTAATTAGTTTAATTTTTATTGCAGTACTTGCAACATTTGCAGGAGCTGAATTAATAGGTAAAATTCCTCCTCAACTTCATACACCGCTTATGTCTGGATCTAATGCAATATCAGGAATTACAATAGTTGGAGCTCTAATAGCTCTTGGTAGTAGCGATAACAACCTTTTATTATCTATTCTTGGTTTTTGCGCAATTATTTTTGCTACTATCAATGTTGTTGGAGGTTACGTTGTAACCGATAGAATGCTAAAAATGTTTAAGAAAAAGTAGGAGCTTAAATGCAAACAAATTTTATTATGATTGCCTATATTTTTTCTGCAATTCTATTTATTCTAGGAATTAAAAGATTAGGTAAAGTAGCAACTGCAAGAAGAGGGAACTTTTTATCAGCTCTAGGTATGTTGATTGCCATTATTGCAACTCTATTTAAAATGGATGGAATACCATTATATTGGATAATTACTGGAATTGGTATTGGCAGCATAATTGGAGCTTTTTCAGCAAAAAGAGTGGCTATGACGTCAATGCCAGAAATGGTTGCTATATTTAATGGCTTTGGTGGTGGAGCATCAGCACTCGTTGCATCTGCAGAACTATTTAAAATCTTAAATAATAAAGAAATCAATTTAATTTCTAATAGTAATAATGATATCACTCTGACTATGATTACTATAATCATTTCTGTTATCATAGGTTCTTTAACATTTTCAGGAAGCTTTATTGCTTGGGGTAAGTTACAAGGAAAAATTAGTGGTCAGCCAATAACATTCCCTGGCCAAAATATTTTCAATGGAATTATTTTATTAATATTGTTCTGCGTTGGATTTATTTTTGTCTTAAATCCTAGCAATCTATCTTTATTCTTAATTATTCTATTAATTGGTCTATCATTAGGTATTCTATCTGTAATCCCAATTGGGGGTGCAGATATGCCGGTTGTTATATCCCTACTAAATTCATATTCAGGAATTGCTGCTGCTTCTACAGGTTTTGTTTTACAGAACCAAGCACTAATAGTAAGTGGTTGTCTAGTAGGTGCATCAGGAATTTTCCTTACAACTATTATGTGTAAAGGTATGAATCGATCCTTAAGTAATGTTTTGTTCAGTGCTTTTGGAAAAACAGAAGGAAATTCTGCTTTACCTAAATCTCTTAGTGATGTTAGCATTAAGGAAATGAGTGCTGAAAATGCCGCATTTACCATGCAAGCGGCTGAATCTATAATAATCGTACCAGGTTATGGCATGGCCGTCGCTCAAGCACAACATGAAGTCAAAAAACTTACTGATGAACTAGAAAAATCTGGTGTTAATGTCAAATTTGCAGTCCATCCTGTCGCAGGGAGGATGCCTGGGCACATGAATGTTCTTTTGGCTGAAGCTAATATTGCTTATGATAAACTATTTGATATGGATGAAATTAATGATGATTTCTCCGGAACTGATGTAGTTTTAATAATAGGCGCAAATGATGTAGTAAACCCCGCTGCAAGACATGATTCTTCTAGTCCCATTTTTGGTATGCCCATTTTAAATGTAGATCATGCTAAAACTACATTTGTACTTAAAAGAACTATGAATCCTGGATTTGCAGGTATAAGTAATGAATTATTTGGTTATGAAAATAATTATATGGTTTTTGGTGATGCTAAAAATAGTATTTCAAGCTTTGTTAATACATTGAAAGAAGATAGCTAAATTAATTTAGCAATCTTTTTTTGGCATATCCTGACCAATTAAAAAGAGAATAAATAATGCCTTTTGTAAAAGAACAGTTGAACCCATATAGGACTAAAGATGATATTTCTGAACTTATTATGTTGGTTTCAACTACAAAAGGGTTGTTCTTCTATTATTCTGATATGAATAGAAGACATTGGGATGTTAATGGTCCCTATTTCCTCGGCACCAATATTAATCATGCTATTATAAATCCAAATGATAACAATGCTATAATGGTTCTAGGGTATGACAAAATTAAAGGCCCACAACTATTTAGGTCTGAAAATTTTGGAAAGAATTGGATAGAAACAAAAGGACTACCACAATTAATAAATTCGAAAAATCAAAAACAAATTAAATTTTTCAATAAAATCGTTCCTACCGATAACAATGATTTAAGTGATTATTATTTATGTTCCTCACCTATTGGGATATTCCAAAGTAATGATAAATGCAAAACATGGAAGAGTGTTATTGGTTTTAATGAAAATAATAATTGGCCTCATTGGGTAAATAAATATAATAGTAAAATTAATGCACTTATTATTAACCCTGATGATAGAAAACATCTATATATTGGATTTGCAGGGGGTGTTATGGAAAGCTTAAACAAAGGGGAAAGTTGGAACGATTTAAATAATGGCATTTCTAATAAATTTGATACAAATATTCCTTACTGTCTAGTAATGAATAAAAAAAATACTAATCTTCTTTATCAACAAAACAAATCAGGTATTTTTAGTATTAATAGACCAAACAATAAGTGGGAACATATCGGAAAAAACTTACCAAGTGAAATTGGTGATAATGGCCTATCTATTATATCTCATCCAAGAAATCCAAATATAATTTGGTGTATGCCTCTAGATATGAATAAAAATAAAACCAAGTATAGCATTGATGGACAGCCAGCATTATATTGTAGTCATAATTCCGGCAAAAAATGGTTTAGACAAGATATTGGACTACCTATGAGAAATGCATGGTTTTCTATTACAAATAATTCGTTAAAAAGTGATTCACATGATTCAGTAGGTTTATATTTTGGTACAACCTCAGGTTCAATATGGATGAGTGACCATGAGGGTGATAGTTGGCGACAGATTGCAATAAACTTACCACAAATAAATGGTATTGAAGTTGGAGTAATACCTAAGTAGTTTACTAATTTTAAAATCTATATAATAAACTTATTTCTAATAGTAAATTACTAAAACTAATAATGATTTTTTAAAGTATTAAACTATATAAAATGGATCAAAATTTAATAAATAAAATTAAAAAGATAAAAATGATTGCTACTGATATTGGTGGTGTTTGGACTGATGGAACAATGCACTATAAAGAAACAGGCGAATATATAAA
>CAYFHL010000014.1:0-18930 GCA_964342955.1 uncultured bacterium | reverse complement strand
CTTAATCCAAAGTGTTGACAAACTTCTAATGCGCTTACTACTCCATCTTCGTGAAAACCATTATGCCAATAAGCACCACAATAATATGTATTATTTTTTCCATTTATTTCATCTTTTCTACTTTGCGCTTTCATTGCATTTAGATTAAATAAAGGATGATCATAATCTAGATATTTAATAATTTGATTTTTATTTATCGATTGATTATTGTTTAATGTAACACAAAAAGTATCTGTGGAATTTAGATTTTGTAGGATTTTCATATTGTAAGTTAATGAAACAGGTCTATTAGTTAGATGATCAAGATAATAATTCCAACTAGCCCATGCTAATTTGCGATTTGGTAAAACACTTGTATCTGTATGTAATATCGCTTTGTTATTTTGATATTGTATAGATCTAAGAATTTCTTCTTCATTCTTTGTTGGATCCGAAAGCATTTGTAATGCTTGATTACTATGTGTAGCAATAATAACTTTATCAAAAGCTTCTTCAGTATTATTCCTACCATTAGAAAGAAGAACTTGGGCATCAGTTCTTCTTATTTTATTAATAGGTGTGTTTATGCGAATTTGAGTATGAAATGGTTTTATTAACTTTTTTATATATTGATTTGATCCACCTTTAATAACCCACCAATCAGGTCTATTAAATATTTGTAGCAACCCATGGTTTTTAAAAAATCTAATAAAAAATAATGCAGGTATATTAAATATAGAATCAGCTTTAGTTGACCATATAGCAGCTCCCATTGGCACTATATAGTGATTGATAAATGAGTTAGAAAAATTTTTATCTGAAATATATTCTAGTAATGTAATCTTTTCTGATAAATGTTTTAAATCATTCTTAGCATATTTATTAAACTTAATAATGTCAAAAATCATTCTATAAAAAAAAGGGCGAAATAAATTAGATCTTTGAGCAAAAAGTGCGTTTACAGAAGCACCAGAATATTCAAATTTATCTGAATCAGATTTTACACTAAACCCCATTGTTGTTTTTTGTCTCTCAACATTTAATTGATCAAGAAGTTTAATAAAATTGGGATATGTATTTTCATTGTAAACTATGAATCCAGAATCAACATTTATATTATTAATAGAGTGAGTGTGGGTATGACCTCCAATATAATCATTTTTTTCAAAAACAGTTATATGGTGTTTTTTATTTAAAATATATGCAGCTGTTAATCCAGATATGCCAGTGCCAATAATTGCAATTTTCATTAAATTTTATATTAATATCCTAGAATCTATAAAATAAATTTAATTTAATTTTTTAGGATTTAAAAAATTAATTAGATTAACAATTTGTAACTCATATTTTTATATAAAAATATATTTGCAAAAATAATTATTAATATTATAATTTTATATATAAAAATGAGACTCATTCTCATTGATAAATTTGTAAAGGATATTAAAATGGCAGAAATGATCATAGTATTTAGAGAGGTATTAGAGGCTTCATTAATTATTGGTATACTATATACATATCTTAAAAAAAATAATAATGATTATGCATTAAGCCAATTATGGAAAGGTGTAAATCTTGCTATTATAGCAAGCTTTATAGGTTCATTTTTATTTCAAATTCTTGCAGGTGGTTTTCAAGGCCAAGCAGAAAAAATATTTGAAGGAGTAGTTATGATAATTGCTTCTATTACTTTGACTACAATGATAATTTGGATGGCACAAAATCACAATATCAAGCAAGAGTTAACAGAAAAAGCAGATCAATCTATTAAGAATGATAATTTAGGGATTGGAATATTTACTTTAGCATTTATTTCAGTGTTTAGAGAAGGAATAGAGACTATACTTTTTTTATATGGTATTCTTATGAAAGAAGGTAATATTTCTATTTTTCTATCTTTAATTGGTGCTTTACTTGGAATAGGAGTTGGGTATTTAATATTTATCAAAGGAAGAAAAATGCCTTTGAAAAGCTTTTTTAATATAAGCTCAGTTTTATTGATATTTGTTTCATCAGGTATGATGGCCTATGGAGTACATGAATTAGAAAGCGCTGGAATAATTCCATATTTAACTGGAGATGTTGAATCTGAAGGGAATAGAATTACAGCAACAAGACTGAGTGGCTATACTAAGGTATTTGAAGTATCAGGAGATTATGAAAGTTTAGAAAGAACTGAAATCCTTACAAAAAGTGAAAAGTGGGCTTCTCGAATTTGGGACGTTAATCCTAAAGTGAAATTAGACAATAAATATCCTATTTTGCATGATAAAGGTCTAATTGGAGGTTTATTAAAGGGGCTGTTTGGATATAATGGTGACCCAAGTTTATTAGAGTTTGTAGTATGGTTATTTTATTTAGTATCGATGCTTTATTTTTATAATTTTATTAGAGTAAAATCTAGAATAAAATAAATGAAAACGAGAATTCTAAATAAGAAACCTTGTATAAAAGTATGTAAATTTAACAAATCACATAACATTTGTATAGGATGTGGATTAAAGAAGAAAGAATCAAAGAGATGGAAAAATTATAGTCTTAAAAATAAAAATTTTATTGCACATCAGTTATTTTTTAGGCTAAGACATTTAAGTAATTAAATAAAACAACAGTTTATGTTTAAAAACAAATATATATTAATTATTTATTTTATATTATTTTCTAGTTGTGAAGACAACACAGGTCCATCATTAGCAGAAAATGCATCCATTGGAGGTAGTATTTACTTTATAAGTCCAGAAAATTGGCCATCATCTGGAGATATAACTATTTCAATTAGTGCTGAATGGCCTCCTGATGGTCCTCCCATAGCTTATCAAGTTATTACAATATCAGATTTAGTTGAGAGTAAATTTAATTATAATTTCGATAATATATCTTTTGGAGTATATTCAGCTATAGCCGTTGCCTGGGAGAACCCAGATTCAACATATAATAGTTCTTGTAATAAGTCTATTTTAGGTGTTTATGGAGGGGCATTCCCATTTATTGAGGCTAGTTCAATATCAACATCACAAGAAAATTATAATTTAGTAAATTATGACTTTGATGCATATATTAGTTTAGCTATGCCTGCTGCTTATAGTGCCTGTTATCCTAAATGTACATGGTTAGATAATCAAGCTGATTGTGAAGCGGAGGGACATTGTTTGTGGAATTCTAATGATGGTGTAGGCGATTGTATAACTAAGTACTAAATAAACACTAGGCATTATTATTTATTTTTGAAAAGTCTCTTCCTGTTGGGTTCTGAAATATTTGAAGATTAAATTCAGGAATGACGGCTAAAATATGATCAAAAATATTTGATTGTATGTTTTCATACCGAACCCAATCTGTATCATTTGTAAAAACATATATTTGTATTGGCAAGCCAACTTCCGTTGGATCTAGCTGCCTAATCAGAAATGTTAGTTTATCATGTATTTTATTATTATTTTTTAGATAAGCTTCAATATATGCTCTAAATGTTCCTATGTTGGTAAGATGTCGGCCATTTACTAAGGAAATATCATCTATATCATTTTCTATATTGTATTTAGATATTTCATTCATTTTTAACTCAATATAGTCTTTCAATAGTTGAATGTTCCTAAACTTAGAAAGCATTGTTTCATCACAAAATTTTATACTATTCATATCAATATAAATAGATCTTTTTATTCGTCTCCCACCACTTTCAGTCATCCCGCGCCAATTTTTAAAAGCTGAATCGATTAGTTGGTGTGTGGGAATTATGGATATGGTTTTATCCCAGTTTTGGATTTTTACAACGTGTAATGCAATATCCTTCACATCACCATCTGCACCAAATTGGGGAGCTTCAATCCAATCCCCTACTTTAAAAAGATCATTGGATGTTATTTGAATAGTAGCAATAAATGATAAAATTGTATCTTTGAAAATAAGCATTAGTATTGCTGTCATAGCACCAATACCACTTAATAAAAGGCTTGGGCTCTTATCAATCAAAATTGATATAACAATAATAGTTGCAACTATATTAATTATTAATTTTATAATTTGCAGATAGCTTTTAATATTTAATCTATTCGATAGCTTAGTATTGGAATATAAATCCCCAATTGCATTGATTAGAGAGTTTAATACCAATAATCCCGATATAACCATCAAGCTTAAAGAAAATCTTTGAAATAGTATTGACCAATATGGTAAAAAGGAAGCAAAATTATATATTATTAATGAAGGTACAATATAAGCAAAACCATTTAATACATTATGGGCTAGCAAAATATCATCAAGCTTTGTTGCTGTCCTTCTAAACATTTTAGTAATAGTATTAATAATTATAGATTTAGTGATCCAGTAAGACAAAATAACTACAATTAAGAAGATTGAAAAAATTGATAGCGATTGTAAAAAAAGATTTTCAGGTAGATATTGATACAAACTATTTATATTCATAATGACCCTATATTATTTTTAGTGGACTTGATAAACTAAGATAGATCCATGAGAAATATCTACAGAAAATCTGTTTGATGTAGCTGAGTTCAATGATGAGTTATAAAGGGTAGATATAGCTTTACAGCTCAAGTTGTACTTTAATCCAGATGTTGTAATTTTAATAGTGGGATCTGTGGAAAATAAGGATATAGGTTGTCCACAATAGCTTCTAAAGCGAGTTCTTTTATTTAAAGAATGAAAGGTGCCATGGTCAGTTACAATTTTACAATCTATATCATTTGTATAGTCTAAAGTAATAAAAATATTTGCTAATGTATGGTCTTCCCTGATTCCTGTTGCACCTAGTATTAGTACTTCTGCTATATTTTTATTAATTGCGAATTCAATTGCTTTTTGTAAATCGTTCTTGTTCTGGTCCTGATTGTAAAGAATTAATTTTTCATATTTCTTTTTTAAAGAAATATTAATTGAATCTAGATCGCCAATAATTTTATCCGCATTCATATTATTATTAACAAGCTTATTGACTGCTCCATCACAACAAATTATGTATTTAGCCTTTCTTAAAATTCCATGGGGTATAGAGTGGGTAGGAAAAGATCCGTTTGCTAGTATAATAACATTTGGATCGCCAACATTACTATTCATTTGTTGGGAACTTTACCCATGAATCATAAAGACGCTGCTGCTTTGTAGAAACGCTTTTAACTTTTTTTATTTCAAAAATTTTATCAGAAAGTTTTTCTGCCTTAATATCTACATTATTAATTAGGCCATCTCTAGATATAGTTAAAGTATGTTTTTTATTTAATTTTACAGAAGAAAGTATGCTCTTGTAATTGTGGCGATCTAATCTAATATTGTTTATTCCAATAATTTCATCTCCGGCATATATTCCATTATTGTAAGAGGGACCATTTGCATTAACTGATATAACCTCCATTGTATTATCATCAATATTAATTCCAAAGCATGAATTATTTGTATCTTTAGGAGATTTTGAAATTTCATTCAATTTTATTCCAATAAATTTAAATATACTGTTATAATCTATTGAAGTTGTTGATTTTATGTACTTCCATATATAATCCAGTTTTTCGGTTGCATATTTTTCACAATAGTTTTGAAATTGTTCTGTCGTATAAGTGCTTTTATCCTTTAAATAACTATTCCATAATTTCTTCATAATATCTTTCAATGAAAATTTGCCATTACTCTTTTCTATTATAGCAATATCAAGTAGTAAAGCAACAATACTACCTTTTAGATAATATGATACTTGCATATTTTGACTATTTGCATTGGGCCTATAAAATTTGATCCAAGTATCAAATGAGGATTCTTCTAAATTTTGAACGTTTTTTCCAAATTGGTTTTCCAACATATTAATTTTATTGCTTAAAATTTTAAAGTATTCTTTTATTGTTATTAAGTTTGACCAAACTAATATAATGCTATCAAAATAGCTCGTAATACCCTCTATAATCCATAAGTTTTTAGAGTATTGCTCAGTTGAATAATCAAAGTTGCTAAATTCTTTTGGCATTATCCTCTTAACATTATATGCGTGAAAGAATTCGTGCGCTACTAATCCCAAAAATTTTGTGTACGATTCTCTTTGATTAAACCCAAGGCGTGGAAACATTAGTGAGGATGAGTTTCTATGTTCAAGTCCTCCATACATGTTTTTTGTTAATGTTAATATAAATGTATATTTTTTGTATGGAATATCATCACCAAAAATTTGATGAGTTTTTTCAATTAATTTTATGGAGTCATTAATTATTGCATTTTGTTCATAGTTACCCTTCCCAGTAATTGCAAATTCATGGTAAATATTAGAAGCATAAAAACTTAATATTTTATGATTTCCGAGCTCTATAGGAGAGTCAATTAACTCGTCATAATTCTTCGCTATGAATTCATCAGAACTCCCCTTATAGTTTGTCATAGAAGTGCTTATTCTATCCCAGTGATAATAAGATTCAATATTAATTTTTAATTGTTGTTTCTCAAATCCTTCAGGAATCATGAATACTCCAGCTGGAATAATAGTTGCATGATCTATATCAACATAGCTAGTCCTTACAGATTTATCAAATGCATAAACATCATATTCAAAGCTAAATGAATTATTATTCTTTATATTTATATTCCATGTATTTTTATTGATTTTAATAAAATCTAATTTATTTAATTTATAAAAAGCAGATTCATTTAATATGTTGCCGGCAAATTCCCTTATTAAATAATGGCCTGGAGTCCAAACAGGAAGTTTTAAATTTATAGATTCAGATTTGATGTCTGAAACATCAATTCTTACATGTAAAATATGTGTGTGTGGGTTTTCAATACTTATATTATATTGGATCTGGGCTTTTTTCAAAATTTTGATTTAAATTGTTTAAAACATATATAAAATTTAATTACTTTTTCAATAGAGCCAATTACATTATTTTATTAAAAATCAAATTAATTTAAAAAATGCAAGTCATTAATAAAATTTTTATTTTTTCCATAGTTAGTCTATTACATAGTAATGTTTCTGAAGATATTTTATATGGAGTGTTAAATAGACTAGAGAAAATAGATCATGAATATCAAGTCCATTATGAAGAGAAAACAAAAAATAAACCCATTAAAACTAGAGTTTTCTCAACTGCAGTACATTGGCCTAGTTCAGGAGATATCTCAAAGAAAGTTTATTTAAAAATGCTGAAGCCTCAAAAAATGCAAGAAGTGCAATACTGGGAACATCATTTTAAACAAACGATTAAAATTAACAAATGGATGACAATGCCAGTAACAGGTGATTTAAAGGATATTTCTAATAAGAATAAAAAAGGCAGTTCTTTTGATCTTTCAGATATAGAAATTACGGAAGAATTAATACTTACACATGATAGTGAGATAGTTGATCAAAAATCAATTAAGAATGATTCATTGATAGTTATTAAATGTACTAAAAAAAATACAGATTCAGAATTAGAGCATAAAATGTTATGGGTAAACAAAAAACATTTATTTGTTCATAAAGCAGAATTCTATAATAATTCTGGCAAGTTATATAAAGAAATAGAATGTATTGATTTGCACAAAAATCAAGCTATTGTTTTTCCGAAAGAGATCCTGATAAAAGATCATAAAAAAAAGAAAGAAATTAATATTATAATCTCCAACGTTAAATTTGATTACAGCTTTAATTTAAATATATTTAAGCCCAAGCCATTTACTAAAAATGACAATTAAAAGAACTAATGATGAATTAAAAGCAACAAGGCCCACCCTAGATGAACTACAAAATATTCCAAGGTTGCCTATTTCAATTTTAGTAGAAAATGTCAGATCAGTTTATAATGTAGGCTCAATATTTAGAACAGCTGATGGTTTTGGTGCAGAAAAAATATTTATTACTGGATTTACTGCCTATCCTCCTAGAGAAGACTTGCATAAAACTGCTTTAGGTGCTGAAAATGCAGTTCCATGGGAATATATTAGTAATCCAATAAAAGCTGCTAATAAAGTGAAAAATATGGGTATAAAGCTTGCTTTAGTTGAACAAACTCGAATATCCAAATCAATTAGTACTATAGAAGTAGATTTCCCAATATGTTTTATAGTTGGCAATGAAGTGACAGGCGTATCTGAAGAATTATCATCAATTGCAGATATTCACATAGAAATTCCAATGAGAGGATTCAAGCAAAGCTTAAACGTTTCTGTAGCGACAGGAATTATAGGTTATGAATTGTCAAGAAAATACTTAAAAAATATAAAACAATAAATTTAATACTAGTTTTATCCAATAG
This sequence comes from uncultured bacterium, assembly GCA_964342955.1. Lineage (GTDB taxonomy): Bacteria > Fidelibacterota > Marinisomatia > SCGC-AAA003-L08 > D37C17 > CAYFHL01. The sequence goes on along the minus strand of CAYFHL010000014.1, from coordinate 10,714 downwards.
GACAAATGTTCTAAATTTATATATATTGCATTATAGTTGAGGAGACCATGTTGAGATATTTTTTCCAGATATTTTGTTTGACCTTATGTAGTTTTATCTTTGCAGATAGAGGTGATATTATATCTTCAGAGTTACTAGAGACATATAACTTAAATAACAATCAAGCATTTATTGATAATGAGTTAAGTCAAATCGTTTCAGATCAATTTTCTTTAGACGCAGTTGATTATGGTGTCTCTTTATATAAAATAATTTATGAAACAATTGATATCAATGGTGAAATACATCATGCATCAGGTGTTATTGCTTATCCAAGAGTAGATTATCCATTAACACCAAATCAAGCTTTTCCAATATTAAGCTACCAACATGGTACTACAATTGAAAAGTCATCAGTTACTTCTGAAAATGGTTTATGGGTTTTACCTGCTGTGATTGCAGGTAGTGGATTTGTTTATTTAGAACCTGACTATTTAGGCCTAGGAGTTTCTGATTGTCGCCATCCATATCAGTTGAAGGAACCATATGCTACAGATATTGTTGATTTACTCAGAGCACTAAAACACTTCGCTCAAGGCAATAGTGATTTTGAGATTAATGATCAATTATATTTAGCAGGATATTCAGAAGGTGGCTATGCAACAATGGCTGCTCATGAGATTATTGAAAGAGATTATGATGATGAATTTGTAATTACAGCATCTTTCCCGATGGCGGGAGCATATAGTATGTCCGAAGTGATGACTAATGTTATGTTAAGTTTTGAATCTTATGGACAACCATTTTATTTTCCTTATGTTTTATTTTCATATATTGATTACTATCCAATCCTTTCAATGCCTAATGACTACTTATTACCCGAATATCATCATCTTTATGATATGTTTGATGGATATCATTCTAGTTCTGAAATAAATAATGAGTTACCATCAATTCCAATAACTATTATGAAGCCAGATTCAATTGCATCATTTGAAAATAATCCTACTCATCCTCTAAGAGAAGCATTGTCTCAAAATGATAATTGGAATTGGAGTCCTGTTGCACCGATATATCTTTTTCATGGTGAAGGAGATGAATTAGTGCCTATTGAAAATTCTGAAATTGCTTATAATCAATTTTTGTCTAATGGATCTCAAGAAGTCTATCTAGAAATTATACCAGAAAGTTGGGGTGGACATAGTGAAGTAGCGCCATTTGCTTTGCTTGGTGCTTTTCAAGTTGCCACTGAAATGCAAATAATTAATGAGTTAGGGGACTCTAATCAAGATGGTATACTTGATGTATCTGATTTAATTCTTATAAGTAATTTTGTAATTAATAATTTTTTTTCAACTTATTATGAATTATGGTCATGTGATATTAATATGGATAATTCTCAAGACATTTTGGATGTTATTCTTTTGCTAAAAAAGTTAATTAGTTAAAGTATAAATTTATATATGGATAATCATTATAAATTAAATATTCATGAGTCATTTATGTCTAGGGCTCTAGAACTAGCTAAAAAGGGAGTAGGTTTAACTTCTCCAAATCCGCTCGTAGGTTGTATTTTAGTTAAAGATGGAAAAATTATTGGAGAAGGATATCATGAAAAATTTGGTCATTCTCATGCAGAAATTAATGCAATACAAAATTCTACAGAAGACCCTTTAGATGCAACTGCATATATTACATTAGAGCCGTGTTGTATAGAAGGTAAAACACCACCTTGTACTAAGGCATTGATTGAGAATGGTATTAAAGAAGTTTATATTGGTATGCTTGATCCAAATCCAAGAGTCAATGGTCAAGGAGTTATACAATTACAACAATCTGGAATAAAAGTTTATGTTGGAATTTTAGAGGAGGAGTCTAAGTATATTAATCGAGCATTTACAAAGTGGATAACGACCAGCATGCCTTTGGTCATTGCTAAGGTTGCGCAGTCTAAGGATGGTTATATTGGAATTGATTCGGATACTTCAGTTTGGTTAACTGGTGAAGAGTCAAGAATACATACACACAAACTTCGCTCCAATGTTGATGGAATTATGGTTGGTAAAAATACAGCTCTAATTGATAATCCTCAGTTAACAGTTAGAAAAGTTGCGGGCCATAATCCGGCTAGAATAATATTAGATACCAACAGAACACTTCCATTAAATTTAAATATTTTTAAAGATGATAAAGCTGAAACTATTATTATGTGTTCAGACGATAGGTTTAATAAAACCAATACAACATTTTGTAAGTATATTCCAGTTAAAGAGGAGAATGGACTTTTATCTATAAAAGAGACTTTAAAATTACTTGCTAAAGATGGAATAATGTCTATATTAGTTGAAGGTGGATGTAAACTTCTTACTTCTTTTCAAGATGAAAACTTAATTGATGAAATTTACATTTATACTTCATCAGAAAAATTAATTAATGGGGATATACCTAATCCTATATTGATTTCAGAAGGATGGAATATAAGAGAAAATCATTGTTTAGGGTTTGATAATTTAATTATAGCCGATAAAAATAAAGTAGAATGTTTACTGGAATCATAGAACAGATTGGTACCATCAAGAAAATTGATAAAAAATCATTTGGTAAAAGATTTTTTATTAGTGCCAAATTAATTGTAAAAGATTTAAATATAGGTGATAGCGTATCTTTGAATGGCGTTTGTTTAACTATTATAGATATTAAAGGAGTTAATTTCTCCGTTGATATTGTTAAAGAAACTTTAAATCGTTCAAACTTAGGTAAATTGAAGGTAAATTCTAAAGTCAATCTTGAGCGTGCTATGAAGGTGTCTGCCCGATTAAATGGTCATTTAGTTCAAGGCCACATAGAGAGTGTTGGAGTAATAACAGATATTCAAAAGAATAAAAATGATCAAATCATAACAATAAATGTTGATCCTGAGTGGATTAGATACTGCCTTCCAAAGGGTTCAATTGCTTTAGATGGGATATCACTTACTATAGCTTCTATAGATGAAAATAATATAAAAGTTGCTATTATCCCACACACTTTAAAAAATACAACACTTTCTTATAAAAAAATAGCTGATACTATCAATATAGAGACTGATATAGTTGGTAAATATATAGATAGATTTATTTCTTTTGATATTCAAGATTCAGAATCAGACATGCAAATAATTAAATCATTAAAACATATTCAATATGGTGAAAGTTGATATTAAAGCAAAAATAACAAAAGCAATTGAAGAGTATAAGAAAGGTAAAATGCTTATTGTTATGGATGACAAAAATCGTGAAAATGAAGGTGACTTTATAATTGCTGCAGAAAAAGCAACTCCTGAGGATATAAATTTTATGATGAGTAAGGGAAAAGGTTTGATTTGCATGCCAATTACTAAAGAAACTGCTAATCGTTTAGATCTAGGAAAGATGGTAAATGATAATACATCTATTCATGAAACAAATTTTACTGTTAGTGTAGATGCTATTTTTAATACAACAACTGGAATTTCTGCAAAAGATAGGTGGGAAACTGTACAAGTGATATTAAATAATAATTCCAAACCCTCTGATTTAGGTAGACCAGGCCATATGTTTCCATTAATAGCTAAAGAAGGTGGCGTTTTAAGGAGAGCTGGACATACCGAAGCATCAATTGACTTTGCTAAATTAGCTAAACTTAAGCCAGCATCGCTATTAGTAGAAATAGTGGATGAAGATGGGACAATGGCTAGGGAGCCACAACTAAAAAAAATAGCAAAAAAATATAATTTAACATTAGTAACTATCGCAGAATTAATTGAATATAGAAGACAGCACGAAAATTTAGTTAAAGAACTTTCTAAAATACCATTGCCTAATAATTATGGTAATTTTGAATTAAAGCTCTTTGAAGATAAAATACATGGTGATCATCATGTAGCTTTATTAAAAGGAAATATTTCAAAAGAAGATGAAGTATTGGTTAGAGTACATTCTCAATGCCTAACAGGTGATATTTTTGGATCGCACAGATGTGATTGTGGTGAACAAATGAATATATCATTAAAAAGAATTGAAGAAGAAGGAAAAGGTTTGTTTGTATATTTAAGGCAAGAGGGACGTGGTATCGGATTGAAAAACAAAATATTTGCATATAAATTACAGGATGAAGGTCTAGATACAGTTGAAGCAAATCATCGTTTAGGCTATTCAGCAGATTTAAGAGAATATGGCATTGGTGCTCAAATTATTCGTGAATGTGGTGTTAGAAAAATGAAACTTTTAACAAATAATCCTAGGAAAATAATTGGATTAGAAGGATATGGACTAGAGTTAGTTGGTGTTGAATCCATAGAAATAGAACCAACAGATAAAAATAGAAAATATATGCAAACTAAAAAAGATAAGCTAGGTCACTTTATTTTAAATAATACTTAATTGCAAAGAAAATTATGCAATCCAATAAGATTCAAATTGCTATAGTTATAAGTGAGTTTCATTCTAAAATAACAGAAAGGTTACTAAAAGGAACCTTAGATGCTTTTAATGCTTGGGAATTGAATAATAAAGAAATTATTGTACATAGGGTTCCAGGTGCATTTGAAATTTCATCAACTATAAATCAAATAATTATAAATAATAAACCTACAGCAATAATAGCAGTTGGATGTGTGATAAGGGGTGAAACATCACACTATGACTACGTAGCAGCGGAATCTGCACGATGCTTGGCTGATTTAAGCCTTAAGTATAATATACCTATTATTAATGGAATATTAACTACTGAAAATAATTTACAAGCGATGGAACGTTCTAAGTTAGGTGAAAATAATAGAGGCTATGATGCTATGATGGCTGCTATCAAAATGATTAAAGTATACGAGAAAATTCAATCTACCTAAGAATTATAATTTATACTATTTTTATATTTTTTAATTTTCTATTATCTGAAATAGAAGATTCTTATAGATGGTCAACTCTTACATCTATGCTATCAACAAATGATATCATTTGTGTTAATGATTATGTATATGCAACAACATCTGGAGGAATATTAATTTTTGACTCTAAGGATTCTAAATTTTCTAAATTAGATGATAACGATAATTTAATATATCTAGATTTATTGGATATAGAGGTAGATCAAGAAAGAATTTGGTTTACTGGTTCTTATCCTGAAGGTTGTTTGCAAGTTGCTTCCACTAATGATGGATTAATTAAATCGTTCACTAATTCCGATATAAGTACAATGAATAATTTATTAATATTAGATTCATATGCTTTTGCATCATATAAAGGTATTGGCGTTAATAATGTTGGATTAATAGAGTTTAGATTAGATGATAGGAAGCTTCCTATATACAAAGAATATTATTCTAATTTTTATGATAACACTCAACCTACTGAAATAAGAGATATAGATGTATTAGGTGATACGATTTATGTCGTAACTAATTTAGGCTTGTTGGCTGCAAATTATATTAATTCTAATATAAAAATGAGTCAATCTTGGTTGAAAATATATAATGGCGAAAATGCACACCACTATTTATCAGAAAATGGTGGTTATTTGATTTTAGAAAGTAGTATACTTCAACTTGTTAATGATAATTGGATAGAATACTACTCAGACTTTAATGAAAAGATAATTCAAGTAAAAATTCAAAATGATGTAATTCATGTTTTAACTGAAACATGGTATTATGAGATTTATAATTCTAATGTTGTTTTTAGTTATCAAATTCCTATTGAAGATAATGTTATAACTACTTTTAATGCATTTGATAAAGAAAATGAAAAAATTTATTTTGCTCTAGAAAATTTTGGTATAATGATTTTAGATACAAATTCAAGAGAATATCAAATTCATATTCCTAATACACTTTTTCAAAATGAATTTAAATCAATTCATATTACTTCTAATGGTAAATTAGTTGGGACAAATCAAGAAGGTTCATTTGTTTATAATAATGAAACAATTACAAATATATTACCATGGACATATTCACCTGATTGGTCAGCTCCTTATAATTTTCCTATTTATGGTCAAGATAGATTTAATATTGATTTTAGAGCTATAGATATTCCATATGAACCAGGTGAACATTTTCCAATTTCAATAATAGAAAATGATAAAGGGAATTTATTAATTTCTAACTCTGGAATAAAACCAACTGATCATTCTCCAAAGAGAAAAGGAGCTGTTATAGAGATAAACCCAGATAGTTATGAATATTCGATTTATGACACAACGAATGGAATTTTAGATGGATCTATGCTATGGAATAATGCTTATATGATGGTAAATCAAATTAAGAGAGATTTTACTGGTAATAGCTGGATTTTAATGCAATATGGCGCTATTAATGGGCACGTTGCAGCTATTCAGCTAAACAATGATAATGGATGGATGCATATAAAATTACCCAGCGAAAATTATTTAAAGCCCTATTCAATTTCTTTTGATTACAGAATGAGGGCTTGGTTTGGATTTGGTACCGAATCAGAACCTTCTAATTCATATGGTGGTATAAAAATATTAAAATATAGTAATATCAATACTATTTCTGACTCAATATGGATATCTATATCTAATCCAGAGGTATTGCCTGGGTTTAATACCAGTGTACCATCAATATATTGGTTAGCATTTGATAAATTAGATTTTATATGGGTTCTAACTAGTCAAGGAGTGCAGGGTTATTCATTTATAGGTGAAAATGAAATAACATTAACACCAATCTATCCCGAAGATTTTTTAAAGACAGTTTCTTTCAAACCAGGGAATCGCATTCTTGTTGATAGTCAAAATAACAAGTGGGTCATTACACATGAAGGAGTTTGGGTTATCCAGGAGAATACAGCATTTTGGCCAACAATTCAAGGTATCAATTCAGATAATAGTGGGCTTCTATCGGATTTAGTTTATGATATTGAATTTGATAAAAATTCGGGTAAAGTCTATTTTGCTACAGATAAAGGTATTTCAATATATGAATCTCCGTTTTCTGAAGATCCAGACAAATCAGAAGAAATATCTATCTCTCCCAATCCATTTATAATTAATCAAAATGCATACTTAGAAATTGGTGAAATATATTCGGGGTCAATAGTTAAGATATTAACACTTAATGGTAAGCTAATTAAAGAGTTTAAATTAACAGAATATGAAAATATTATTAGATGGAACGGTATAGATAGAAACAATAATGAGACTTCAACAGGTATATATTTAATTACGGCTTATCATCCTACATATGGGGCAAATTCAGGCAAGCTTGCTATAATTAGAAAATAAATTATTTTTCTTTGGCAATATTAATAAACCATATAATAATACATTGAAATACTATAATACCTAGCCAATAAGGTCCATTTAATTGAGGCCACCAATTAATAGAGCCAGTTAAAAATATTGGTATGGCAACCATTATACCCATTAATGCTTCACCAGTGATAAGACCAGAGGCGAATAACAATCCATTTTTGTTTGAAGAATTATTTGTAAAATATGCAATTAAGCCGCCTAGAAAGATGGGAGTAGAGAGTTCAATTGGTAAATATATGCCAACAGCAACAGCCAAAACTGGAAATCTAAATTTTGATTTTCTAGCTTCTTGTATGGTATCTAAAATAATAATTAACATTCCAATCATTGCTCCATATTGAACCATTTCCCAAGGTAAATCACCAGAGAAAACACCTACAGCAACCGATTTCATCAACATTGCTTGTGGCGCAGGTAATGTTTGTGAACCTATCGTATAGGCTGTATGAAGAATATCTAGAATAAGGCCAAGTACCGCTGCAGCAGAAAGTGTGCCAATAACTTGCATTATTTGCTGTTTCCATGGAGTTGCACCAAGAATATATCCTGTTTTAAGATCTTGTAAATTATCTCCACCAATTGCTGCGGCACAGCAAACTATAGCTCCTATTAGAATTGCAGCTGCAGCACCTTGAGCTGAATCTGTGCCAAGTATTGCTAGTAGTAGTACAGAAGAAAATAGTATTGTGGCAATAGTAACTCCTGATATAGGATTGTTTGAAGAACCAACAATTCCTGCCATATAAGAAGCAACAGCAGAAAAAAGGAATCCTAGTATCATCATTAGAATAGATAAAGAAAACGCAATTAAAAGTGAGTTTATTACATTTAAGTATATAAGAAAGACTGGGATGATTAGAATCAATAAACTATAAAATACATAGTTGATAGGAAAATCTTTTTCCTTGCTTGGACGCTCATCTAAAGCGTCAGTATTGTTTTTTATTTTTGAATAAGTTTTAAGGCTTGAAAAGATTCCTTTAGCTAATGGTTTAGCTAATTTAATTAAAGACCAAATTCCACCAACTACCATAGATCCAACACCAAGATATCTAATCTTAGAATTCCATATAGTCCATGCTGTTTCTATGAGGTTTCCTTCCCATCCATATACATAAGAGTAAATAGGAATAGCAATTATCCAACTTAACAATCCTCCTAAAAAAACTAAAATTGAAATATTTAATCCAACAATATAGCCGACGGATAATAGTGCTGGTGATAGTACACAACCAATTCCAAAAATAGAACCACCAATATTTTTAATAAATTCAATAGAAGCAGACCATAGAAGCAATCCTTGTTGACAAAATTTTACTATAGCGCCAGCTATTGATGAAAAAACTAAAACTTTAAATCCTTTTTTTGATACATCATCTTTCTTTGCTCTATCAGAAGTTTTTAATATTTCAGCGGTTGCAACACCTTCAGGAAAATCAAGATTTGCTTCTACTATTAAAGCTCTTCTAAGTGGAACAGTAAATAATACCCCAATTAAACCTCCAATAGCAGATATGTATGCAATTTCTAAATAGTTGAATTCAGTCCAATATCCAATTAAAAGGAGGGCAGGCATAGTAAATATTACACCAGCTGATAATGATTCACCTGCAGATGCGGCAGTTTGAACCAAATTATTTTCTAAGATATTTGAATTTTTAAAATGTCGTAGTATTGCCATTGAAAGGACTGCGGCTGGAATTGACGCTGATACGGTCATTCCTGCATAAAGGCCTAAGTATGCATTTGCACCAGCTAAAACAGCCGATAAGATTATTCCAAGTAAAATAGATTTTATGGTTAATTCATTAGTCATATTTTAAATAAAGAAGTAATTTATAGTATTTAAAAATAAAGTATTTATATTTTAAAATCTATTAAAATCAATTTAGTAAGAAAATTAATATATAGTAATTTATATAGTAATTAAATAAATAATATGTTAGAAAATAGTAATTATTGCAGATCTCTAAATAATTATAAGAGATATAAAACCAAAACTGTTAATGTTGGTGATGTTCCTATGGGATATGGTTTTCCCATAAGAATACAATCGATGACTACTACTGATACTATGGACACTGAATCTACTGTATTACAAAGCATTCGGATGATTGAAGCTGGATGTGAATATATTAGAATTACGGCACCAAGCATCAAGGAAGCAAAAAATCTTCAAAATATAAAGAAAGACATTCAAAAAAGAGGATATAAAACACCTATAGTAGCAGATATTCATTTTACCCCAAAGGCTGCAGAAACAGCAGCACAAATTGTTGAAAAAGTCAGAATTAATCCTGGGAATTATGCAGATAAGAAAAAGTTTAGTATAAATGAGTATTCTGAAATGGAGTATCAACAAGAATTAGAAAGAATATATGACAGATTTTCTCCTTTAGTAAAGATATGTAAAGAAAATGGAACAGCAATGCGGATTGGAACTAATCACGGTTCATTATCAGATAGAATAATGAATAGATATGGTGATACTCCTAAGGGCATGGTAGAATCTGCTTTAGAATTTCTAAGAATTTGTGAAGATTTAAATTACAATCAAGTAGTATTATCAATGAAATCAAGTAATCCAGTTGTAATGGTTCAAGCCTACCGTTTATTGGTTAATCAAATGGATGTAGAAAAAATGAATTATCCTCTTCATTTAGGAGTGACTGAAGCAGGTGAAGGAGATGATGGTAGAATAAAATCATCAGTTGGTATTGGGACATTACTTGAAGATGGGTTAGGTGATACTATCAGAGTTTCTCTAACTGAAGAACCTGAATTTGAAATTCCAGTTGCTCAAAAATTAGTTAAGAGATACAATACTAGGTTCCAACATGAGCATATAAAAAAAATTACTAATTACCATATTAATCCATTTGAGTATACTAGGCGCAAGACAAATAAAATAATGAACATAGGTGGCGACAGCGTGCCTGTTGTTCTAGCTGATTGCTCAGATAAAGATAAAATTGATTATAATGTTCTATCAAAATTAGGCTATGTTTATTCATCAGAATTTGATAAATGGATTATTAAAGATATAGCTTGTGATTATATTTTTATAGGTGAAAATAATATAGATTTTAAATTGCCAGGGACCTTAAGAATAATTTGTAATTATATGGACTGGCTAAATATCAAAAATTACAATAATCAATATTATCCAATTCTAGATCCTGCTCAATATAGTTTATATAAAAAGGAATTATCTAAAGATATTAATTTTATTAAAGTGACTATTCTAGATGTTAATGATGAATTTATAAATGAGATAAAAGATGATAAAACTATAGTATTAGTCATTAATACAGATAATCTTCATGGAATGGCAGAGCAAAGACAAATATTTTTTAAACTAGTAGAATACAAGTCACAAACTCCAATTATTATAAAGAGAATATATAAAAATTTGAATAAGGAGGAAGTGCAACTTTTTTCTTCT
>CAYFHL010000013.1:0-19308 GCA_964342955.1 uncultured bacterium | reverse complement strand
AAACACCATTAACATATAGCTCATATTCTAGGATTGGTGGTTCTAATCCACTAGAGTCGCAATCCGAACCAATTGGAAAACAATGATTAGCTTCCATTGTATTCCAACCATAATTTAAGCCACTATTGATAATATTTATTTCTTCATAGGAATTCTGTCCAACATCAGCTCCCCATAAGAATCCGGTTTCTAGGTCCCAACTAAATCTCCACATATTCCGTAATCCATATGCATATATTTCTGATCTGCCATTAATATCAATAAATGGGTTATCATCTGGAATTCCATAGTTAAATCCCCCTGATGGATTATCAATATCTATACGAATAAGTGAACCTAATAATGTTGATAAGTCTTGGCCATGTCCTAATGGATCTCCTGATGAACCCCCATCTCCAAATATTATATATAAATAACCATCAGGACCGAAACCAAGTTGACCTCCATTATGGTTTGAATATGGCTGATTTACTTCTAATATTACTTCAGCTGATTCATAATCAGCCTCATTTGGATCATTATTATTTACACTATAGCGAGCAATAACATTTCTTCTAGGAGCATAATCCGTATAATTAACATAAAAATAACCATTTTCAGCATAGTTTGGGTGAAATGCTAAACCTAATAAACCTTCTTCTGTATAACCACCATCTTGATTAACTATGGAAGTTATATCTAAAAACATTGAATATTCTTCAACATCAGAATCATTATTAAATACTTTTATTCGACCTTCTTGCTCTAATATAAAAATTCGATCTGAATAGTCACCTGCATGATAAATACCTACGGGATCATTAAATGATAAATTAGGAAAGGCATTTTCAATGAAAAATTCTGATTTTACTATTGAAATTAAGAAAACTAGGACTATGATATTAAATTTATTTATTTTTTTCATAATGTAATTTAAAATAATATACTATCTATATGCTTAGTAAATAAAATATGACTATTGATATTAATAAACTAAAATCAACCATTATAAAAAAGATGGTTGCCCCTGATGAATATAATAATAGAAATGAAGAAATTAATTTTATACTATTATCCAAATATTTAAATCAATTAAAAAGTATTGATGAATTGACTCTTTTGGATTCAGGATGTGGTCCTGGAAAAAAAATAATTAAAATAAAAGATCGTTTTCCTAACTTCAGAAAATATATAGGAATAGATAACTATGCTCCTTCTATAAAAAGATGTATAAAATTAAATGAACCCAATATTGAATTTATTTTAGGTGATTGCCTAGATATGCCAATAGAGTCTAAAACAATAGATATTGTTATATCTAATCAAGTTATTGAACATATCTCAAAATATCATATTTATATAAATGAAATTAAACGAGTACTGGTCAAAGATGGTTTATTAGTTATTTCTACTCCTAACATCCATTGCCCTAGAAACACATTTCTTAAGCTAATTGGAAAAAAACCTATTTTAAGATGGAGCAATATTCACAATCTTCCTTTAGATGAGTTTAAAGGTCATACTCAAGAATTTACTGAAATTGAATTGATTGATTTATTTATAAGTAATGGTTTTAAACTAATTGAAAGCTATCCTATAAGGCCGATGATTACATTTAAAGGCAATTTAATATTTAATTTTTATAGTATTGTAGAGTTTTTATTTTTTAAACTAACTCAACCATTTGTTCCAAAAGGATATAGTAAAAATAATAATATGATATTTAAAAAATTATAACCTAATTTTTAGATAAGTAAAGATTTGAAAACAACTTTAATAAAATATTATTGCCATAATATAATCCTTGCCTAATATCTTCATTCAATTCATTTTTTTTCCAGTACGCTAATAGCACATTATACATATCATCTGAATGTTTTTCATCTATTTCTTCATGGTATTTATAATGGGAGATTTTATTTCCATCTAAATACTTATTTTTAATTAAAAAATTATATATTATTTTTGAAATATCAATGTATAAATCTTCCATGATAGCAATCATAGCAGCACCTTTTACCCAATGGCTATCAATGCATTCTTTCATTAAAATGCTATTAAATTCTGATGTATGTTGATTGATCTTTTCAGAATCTATTTTATCACAATTAAAACCTAAATTTTTTAGAAACATTTTATATGTAAAACCATGATTCTCTTTTTTAATACCGGCTCCATGTTCATCAATAATATTTTCTAATATTTTCCATCTTATACTATAATCATCGATCTTAGAGCATATTATAAACATCGGTTTTGAAAAGAATGTGACCGCTGGATAAAAATCATATTGAACCTGTTTAAACATATTTAAAGAAATATTATTATTTAATATGTCCTTAAAGAAAATACATTTTTCTAAAGGATTCTCATTTTTTATATATTTTATATATTCTTTCATATTATTATTTTATATCTCAGCTGTTGATAGGCTAATAAATTTATGACGATTTAGATTATACCCTAATATAGGCCAATGAAACGTATATATGCTACAAGTTGTATTACTCTCAATTTTATTTTGACTTAAATAATTTATAAAATAATTGTTCCTTACATCTACAGCAAAGCACAACTTATAATCACAAAAGTTTTGTTTAATTATTTTTACTAATTCACTAATATTATGATTAAACTTTTCATTTATTTGAAAGTGTATATGTGCAAGTTGCATTATTTTACCAGATGATTGTAGAGTTAAATCTTTGATGCCTCTATTAGTAATAATTTTATTAATATTGTTCGGACTTAGTTCAATAGTGGTACCATTATTATGCTTAAAACTAAAATGACTTAGGTTTTCTAGATCGTTAAGATTAATAATATATATTTTTTGATTACATATTGATTTAGAAAGCCGACCTAAATGGAATCCTCTAAAAGATTTTGTTACATTTCCTTTTTCACCATTCATGCCAATATAGTACAAAAATTTCCAACCTTTATATTTTTGATAAATAATATATTTGAGTAAAGCATGAAAAACCATTTTTAACGGTATCCTGCGTCCTCTATATTTCGAAATTATCTTTAAATCTGCAATATATAGTGCGTAAAGGGGTTTATTATTTATTTTTATTTTTTTCCACACCGCTGCTATAGATCCACATACCTTGGCTGATTCTAAAGCAATTAAAAATCGTGATCTCCCCATATTAGAAAAAAATTGATCATATCTGTTACCATGATTTATAGTAAATGAATCTGTGCCACCATCAAGTGGATACTTAATACTCTTTTCTATATTTGAAAATTGGTTTTGATATTCCATGATATCAGATGATTCGATTATTTTTAATTTTATTGACATTATTTCCTTTTAAAAACAATACAATTATTATAAAATAAACTTCTATCTGCTTTTAAGAATTTTTCAGATATTGATTTTTGCTCATCAAAGTGATTACAAAAATATTTACTTAAATTTCGATTATTATTCAGTTGTCTAATTGTGATATAGGATTCAGGTTTTAATTTTTGTAGATATTTTGACCATGTCTTTACAAGGTAGTCATCACTCCAATCGAAAATATTACTTAAAGAAATTAATTGAAATCTTGATATATCGATAACATCTGTTAGTTGACCATGTACAAAATTAATATCCAACTTTTTATTACTTTGAATATGTGGTAGATAATCCTTAGATAAATATCTGCCTAGAAAAATATGATGTAACCATGGGTTTTTATAGCTATCCTCTCTTCTAAGTCCATCATAAAAAACTTTTTCAAAATATTTAGGATAGCTATTTCGCTCTGCATTTTGGGTTGCATTTTCATCAAAAATACTATGAACAAACTCATCACAGAAAACTTGATAAAACGTCGACTCCCAATACTTATTTTTTTTCCATTTAGTTACAATATCTTTCCTATCTAATTGATTCAACTCCTCACTAAAGAAATATTCTATTTCATCTTCATTAGAAATAAATTCTAAAAATAAAAAACGTAATAATCTAAACATGCTTTCAAATTGACCACACTGATTAAGCATATCTTTATTATCATGATCTATATTTAATTTTTTTAAATCATACTTATCAATTGCATCTATTTTATTTTTACAATGTTCAATTTGTTTTATATTAAAATCAAATGCAGTAACATTAAGATTGGGGAGTTGATATTTTAATTCTAATGGAATACAACCACCACTTGCAACAGTTAATACATTAGTCGCATTAATAGTTTTAGCTATATATAATTCAAGGGCTGGGTCTTCCCTTGTTATTGCAAACATTAAGTTATTTTTAGTCAAATTAATTAATATGTTCTTTTAAAGCTTTTATTCTTTGCAATACAGGAGGATGTGAATAATTTAAAAAAACATTCAACCAGTGTGGTGTTAAATTGCTGAGATTCTCTTTAGACATTTTTTTCAAGCCAGAAATAAGTGCTAGTGGCATCTGGGAAGTTTGAGCAGAGTATTCATCTGCAGAAAATTCATTTTTTCTTGAAATGATACTAAAAATAATCCCTGTAAGCATTGATATTGGTGCATAGAGCATTGTAAAAAATAATAAACTTGCATACATGGATAAATTTTCCATTTTAAATACACTAAATAAATCTTCATTTAATAAAAATAAAGACAGGATATATAACATTACACCAGATTGTAAAGCACTTAAAACGATTCCTGAGTATATGTGTTTAAGTTTATAATGTCCAACTTCATGTGCTATTACAGATACAATTTCATCATCATTCATCTGTTCAATTAATGTATCAAACAAAGCAATTCTTTTATTTTTACCTATACCACTAAAATATGCATTGGAGTGAGATGATCTCTTTGAACCATCCATAATTTCTAATTTCTTTACAGGAAAATCTACTTTAGATAAATATGCTTTAATTTTATCTAAAAGTGGGCCTTCTTCAATAGGGGTAAACTTATTAAATAGAGGAGCGATAAAATTATTAAATATCGGTTGCATGATAATACTAAATGAAACAAGGAACATCCATACATATATCCATGCATATTCACCTAAACTTCCAAAAAAATAAAGAATCATGCTGATGATGGGAATTCCAATTATACCCAAAAGAAAATATTGTTTTATTTTATCAATAATAAAAATCTTCGGTGTTGTTTTATTAAACCCATATTTCTCTTCAATTACAAAAGTAGAATAAATAGAAAATGGTAGATTTAAAATATCTGTAATAATTGTTAAAATTCCAAAGAAGATTATTCCTGTTATTATATCGCCATACCCCATATTTCTTGAGTATAGATCAATCGTATTATAAAATCCCGATAAAATAAACCATAAACTAATAACTAAAGTGAAAGTAGTTGTGATTAATGAAAACTTAGTATTCGTCTTGGTATATTCCTGAGATTTCTTGTATTTCTTCTCATCAAATGTGTCAGAAAACTCTGAGGGCAATTGAGGATCAAGAGCATCTATGTTTAAGTATTTAACTGTACATGAAAGTATATACTCAAATAGTATAATACCTATAATTATAATAAAATAAATATTCATAATTAATACCTTTTATTTAATTCTCCAATAAACAGAACCATCTTTTTCTCTATTGAGGAAGTTCTGGGATACTAATTCTCTTCTCAAAAGTGGGACATCATTAAATAAATGATTATTTTTAATAATTTCATTGATTTCAAGTTCATTATATTCTTTTTTAAATTCAAATTGAGTTGCTAGCCAATGAATGACTTCTTTCTTATCTAATGGTTTTTTTGGCCAACGAATAATACCTTCAAATTTATCAATTAAATTTGTCATAATTATTTATTAATCTGCTTTTTTAATTTTTTAATAGATAATCTTTGAGCAACAATAATCGGTTCCCTAAATTTTATTATTTCTTGTTTAAAATCATCTGGATAACTATCACTCTCTAATATTACTTTGTTTTCTTTTTCCATATCAATAAGCTGTTTTTTAGCACTATTCAATCTTCTTTTTAATTCATTTTTTTCATTTTTTCGAATTGATAACTTCTTTTGTATCGAACGAACTAAATAATAAACTATAGGTAATGTGAATATACCTGCACCTGATACAATTTTATAGCTTAAATCTAAATCTGTTAAAGAACGCATCATTCCAATAGCTGAAACTGCCATAGCAATAAATGATAGCATTAAAATTCGATCATTTACTTTTTCAGTTTCTTGCTGTAGAATCTCTTCATCATGTGTATGACTTGGCGTAGATAAATTGCTTATCGCATATTTTACTTCATTGATATAGTTTTGTGTTTTCTTAATCGATTTATCAATTTTTTTGATTAAATATTTTTTATATTCTTCATTTAATATAATTAAGCCACCATTATTAATTTCATAACTTCCACATATTGTCATTATATCAGCATGAAATTGAAGAAAACTAAGGTCCATAATTTCAATATTCTTCTTTAATTCTTTCCAATAGTAAGAATTACGATTATTTTCGATAATATTACTTCTGATATCTAATCCTTGTTTTGAAATAGATAATAGATAATTAGATCTACATATACTGTTTGCATATCCCAATTGAGCCAATTTCGATGTATATAAATAATGATGCTCATATAAATCTTTAAAATACTTTTTGTTTTTACATAACAATAAGGCTCTTGTAAAATTATTATATGCTATTCCATCTTTAATATGCACACTATTCCAGGATCCATCACTTGTATCAATTAAATTATCATAGTCTTCTAATAAAATTGAATGATTTTGAGGTCCTATTGTTAATCCAAAAATTGGTTTAGAATTACAATATGGCTGTAATGCTGTTTTATTTAGTATTTTATCTAATTGATTAACTAGCGATAAATTTTCGATACTCTGCTCTAATTCTAATAATTTATTTGGATTAAAATAAGATACAAGATATTCGGAGATAATAACACCGAAATTCCTATCACTATCTTTAATTTTAACTTCAACTTTATTAAATATAGCATTATGCAGTTGTGGTTCATTTAATAATATTTTTACATGATTTTCATTAAGATCAAAGCTTAAATCAAAGTATACATGGCAGAATTGTGAAAACGCATATAAATCTATATTTATTGGTATATCAACATTATTATCAATAAATCTTACAATTTTTAGATCATTAATAATATTTTCACCTTTAATACATATATCTGATGCGAGAGTCCCTTTTTCTATTTTTGCTTGTGGATATATTTTGACAACTTCAGGTAGTTTTTTATCAATATCCATAATGGCAGGCTGAAATCCACTAAAAATTAAATGAATCTTCATTTATTATACATTATACTTACCTTGGAAAAGATCTTTCATAGATGAATAATTTACTGTGGTTTTAGAATAATTCATAATATTTGAAAGCTTTTTAAATTTATTAATTCCAACTGATAATTCGATATCTTCAGGTGTAAATTGACAAGGATGTGTATATCCACATGCATGAGATAATTGAAGTATTTCTTTTCTTAAACCTCTTACATATTCCGCAAATCTAGTTGATTTATGATTAACATCTAATCCTCTTTGTAGATATTTATTTTGAGTTGCAACTCCAGCTGGGCAATGGTCTGTATGACATTTCTGAGCTTGAATACAACCTAATGATAACATTGCTTCTCTAGCAATATTAATCATATCACATCCCATGGAGAACGCAACGATTGAACGATCTGGAAAACCTAGTTTTCCACTTCCGATAAAAACAATTTCATTCTCTAATTCATACTTTTGGAAAATAGTATAAACTCTTTGAAATGCTACTTTAAATGGTAGTGAAACATGATCACTAAATGTTAATGGTGCTGCACCAGTGCCACCTTCTCCGCCATCAATTGATATAAAATCAGGTCCAATGTTTTCTTCTTTCATAATTTTAGCTAAATCTATCCAAAATTTATTTTCTCCAACAGCACTTTTTATTCCAATAGGTAAACCTGATCTAGATGCTAATTCCTCAATAAATTCTACTAATTCCTTAATATTAGAAAATGCACTATGACTATTGGGTGAAATACAAGCAGAATCTGGTAATATTCCTCTTGCTTTAGCTATTTCACCATTAACCTTTTCCTTTGGTAAAATGCCGCCTTTACCTGGTTTAGCACCTTGAGATAATTTTATTTCGATCATCTTTATTGAATTATTTGATTTTATAGTTTCATTAAATGTGTCAAAACAAAAATTACCTTCACCATCTCTTGCGCCAAAATACCCAGTACCTATTTGCCAAACTATATCTGCCCCTAGTTGATGATATGGACTTATACCTCCTTCACCTGTATTATGGTAACACCTTGCTATTTTAGCACCTTTGTTTAATGCACTAATGGCGTTTTGACCTAATGAACCGAATGACATTGCTGATATATTTATTACAGAATCAGGTCTATAGGGTTTTTTTCTTTTATGAAATTCTCCTATAAGTTTTGCACAAGGGATTAATGTTTTATCCTCAGAAAAATATTGTAATTTATCTTCAGGCACTGGAAATGCTGAATGTTTGATAATAGGATAACCAATTTCATCAACTAATTCTGTAGTCCCAAAACCAAATGTATTTTTTTGTTTTTTAGAGGTTGCATATATCCAAGACCTTTCACTTCTGTTAAATGGCATTTCTTCTTTATCATTTGCAACAATATATTGTCGCAACTCAGGTCCGATAGTTTCTATAAGATATCTAAAATGTCCAACGATAGGAAAATTTCTAAGTATCGCATGCTGTTTTTGAAAAATATCATAGAAAAATATGATAAGTAAAATGATTAATAGCATACTAGAAATATAAATTATCATAAATGTTTTAACTTAAAATAAGATTTACTAAATATATAATATCTAAAACGTTAATGATCCCGTCAATATTTAGATCAGCATCTTGGTTATATTCATTGGAGTCAAATATAATATTTATAAGCGCAATAATATCTAATACATTAACAATGCTATCCTGATTGACATCACCATTTAAATTATTATCATTATTAGCTGATCCAGGACTACAATAATCACCATTTTCATATTCTATAGTTGATATTTCCCAATTAGATCCAATATTATTATCAGAAACTAATTCAATTAACGCCATAGAAGCACCAGTAGGATCTGGCCACTCTGATCCACCATCGTATTCAACCCGATCTACTTCTGTAATTCCATCAGATGAAAAAATAATAATTTCATCATCACTATTTGCTAAAGTAATACCACTATACTGATAATCAATATTAATACCACCATTTGTATTAAAATCACTATTACGTCCTAAAACAAAATATTGTTCGGAATCAATAGATAGAGTGTGTTCAGCAGTAATCACATGTTGATCAGTTCCATTATCTTGAATAATCCATCCATTTATAGTAATGCTATTTTCACTTGCATTATAAATTTCTATCCATTCTCCATTAGCATCTGATACAGAAGATGGATTTTGCATAATTTCTGTAATAATTATTTCTGATGGTACTGAAAATGGAATAATACTAAAGTTAGCATTACTAAAATCATATGTATTATTATTATCTACACTTACAATTTTAATTGAATAATTTTGATCTGGAGGAAGTTGAAGTGGAATATCCCATTCAAATGTACCATTGTTTTCAGAATTGTAGACTATATTTTCATAAAATATATTATTTTGATATAACTCAATATTAATCTCGCTAGTAAAATTAATAGAAGACCAATATATATAATTTGTAGTACCTTGCATCCATAATTCACCTCCATTAGGAGATATAACTGAAATAAATGGATCATCAGTATAAACAGAATTAGGTGAACCTGGAGTACCACCCAATATTAAACTAGACTGCCAATTCGTACCAATTGAATTATCTAATACCGGATCGAGCAACTCCATTGATGGCCCCTCTCCATTTGCTTGGTTTGGAAAGGGTGAACTACTATCATAAACTAATTCGCTAGCTATAAGACCATCACTATTAACTAAAGTAATCATTTCGCCAACATTGCTTAAGTTCCCATAGCTCCATTCGATATTGCCAGGATAATAATTTGCATCCTTAACAAGTATCAGATATCCTGCTGGCTCAATAATCGTTGCTTCAGAAAAGTAATATGATAAACCTTCAATAAAATGATATCCATATAAATTAACTGAAAATGTTTCGGCATTATAAAGTTCAATAAATTCATAATTATTATCAGCTCCTTGTTGAGAAGAAGGATTATAGTGGAGCTCATTTATTACTATATTATGTGCTGGACTAGGATCTTGATAAAACCAAATCCTTCTTGCTAATGTTGAATCTAAAATAAATGGATTTGGCTTATTATCTTGATATTGAGAAATTCTATATGTTCTTTCATATTCATTCATATCAACCTCATCCATATAGTGCCAATTTTTCAAAGTATGCTTTTGAATTGTAAAAAACATTGAACTTGCAGAATCATTATACATTGTATAAAAGTAAAATATTGAACGAGAGGCATTACCTTTATGAACTTCTCTGGGTTCAAACTTATCTGGTGTATCATTTTCTTTCTCACTATATTCATCAATATTTATATCAGGTATATTATTTTGACTATAGTCTAAATTAAACCAAACATCTGTTCTATCATCAGATATATCGTAAAATGGAGAATTATTTCTAGATGAATTCACATCAGCTCTTACTGGATATAAATTGTGCATGTCGCTTTTCATAGGCTCAAATGCTGCTCCCATACTCTGTGGAAAAGTATGTTCTGCATTTATACCATTTGCATCTGCATCTGATGAAGGATCCATACTAACATTAATTAAAGTGGAATACCCCGTATAAACACATGTAAGCTGATTATTTGTTTCTAAGTCAATAGTTGCATATAGAGTATCCTTAGCATCTTCCCAACTTAATACTTCTGACGGTTTATATTCATCTATAACATGATTCATTAATTCATTACCATATAAACCTTCACCGATAATAATTTGTTCTTGACTAAAAGAGATTGAAAATAGGTATATTATTAAGTTTAACATGCAGAAATTTACAAAATTTAAATTATTAGATTCTATGTTGTTAAATATTTTCTGTATTAAATTATATTAAAAATAAATATTATCCATGATTGAATCAATTATATTTTATTTTGAAAACATACCAAGCTCAATAAGAACAGTTATTTTAATAAGTGGTTTTACATTGTTACTATTATTAGAAAATGTTGAACCATTATTTGAACTTAAGTATAAAAAATTAAAACATGCTATACTTAATTTATTTTTTACATTTACAACATTAATTATAAATCTATCAATCGCTTCTTTAATACTTGGATCCTCAATTTATGTGTCCAGCAATAAACTTGGCATAATTTATTTATTTAATTTGCCGATATGGGCAAATGTGTGTATTTGTCTAATTGTACTTGATTTAATTGGTGCATATTTTGTACACTGGCTAGAGCATCAAGTCAAATGGATGTGGAAATTTCATTTAATCCACCATACTGATACCAAGGTAGACGTTACAACAGCACTTCGACATCACCCAGGCGAGAGTATTTTACGAGCAATATTTACCATTTTAGCTATTTTTATATCAGGTGCTCCATTTGGTATTGTTATGCTTTATCAAACTATTTCAGCATTATTTGCACAATTAACTCATGCAAATATAAACTTACCAAATTACGTAGAAAGGATTATGTCATATTTTATAGTTACTCCTAATTTCCATAAAATACATCACCATAATATCCAGCCTTTAACAGATAAAAATTATGGTAATATATTTTCTATTTGGGATCACCTATTTAATACAAGTACTTATATTAAAAATATGGATTTGATCACATATGGTATTGATACTCATATGAAGGAACATGAACATAATAACTTACTTAATTTACTAGCTATTCCGTTTCAAGAATATAGACCACCGATAGGATCTAAATTTAATAATAAAAAATAAATTTTTTATTTCTGTTCTTATTTGATTTCAAATATTAATTTTAAGTGTCTTTGTTTATTTACTACAAAATATAATGTTAGTATCATTGAAATAGTCAAATAAAATACTAAAATGCTATTTGAGAATATTTGTATTGATTGCGAAAATAAATTACTAGATAAGAAAAAATTTATACCAAAAAAATATTTTAATATTTCTATATAAACAACATAAGACTTGCCATCTAATATGGAGGTATATGAGAATATATGAATGAAAATAAAACAAGCATATATTATAACCATTAAATAACTTAATTTTTGAATATTTAAAAACAAATTAAACATAAATATTATTGATATACTAAGTTGAAACCAAGACCAATAAACTAACACACTTGATTTTTCTGTATCATATTTAATTTGCTTATATACATTACTCAATTTATTTATAGGATATCGATTCTTAATATCATTAGGACGCCATCCGGTTGGCTTAAACCATATTAATAATTTATCAATGTATGAGTTAGTATTCCACGAGTCTTTAGCTATTTGCCACAAGTGTTGAAAATTAATAATAATTGGGTTCCATGTATTTACAGGTTGAAGTGTGCCATAAATAGGCTTTACATCTTCTAGTTCTGATTGAAATGTTCCAAATATTTTATCCCATATAATAAATATCTGACCATAATTTTTATCAATGTACTCTTTATTTATTGCGTGATGTACCCTATGGTGAGATGGTGTAACTATAATTTTTTCAAGCCATCCTAAATTACTGATTAGTGTTGTATGATACCAAAATTGCATAAATAATTGTATAGGACCTATAATTGCAAAATAATATGCAGGTATACCTAATATAGCTGCAGGAATCATAAAGATAGCTGAAAATCTAAATGTATTTGAAATTGATTGTCTTAATGCACAAGATAGGTTGAAATCTTCACTACTATGATGAATTATATGTCTATTCCATAGAATGTTAACTCTATGATTTAAACGATGCATCCAATAACCAGAAAAATCTTTAATAATAAATGCAATAAAAACTACTATCCATGCAGGTTCTAATTTGTACAAAACTAACTTCTCTAATAACCAAGGATAGCTTATAATAACAACACCAAATTTCAATGAGTCGCGAATTGTATTTGTAATCCCCGAACTTAAACTTGATATCACATCAAATGAACGATTAATATTTTTACCTAAAAATTTCGCAATTAATTCTTCAATTATAATTAAAAAACCAAATAGTGGAATAGCTATAAATAATGCTTTAATATAAAAATTCATTAGTTATTTTGTGATTTCAATCAATTTAATTTTTGCTCTAAATCAATTCCTTAAAGTTTTAAATAATCTAATTTTACTTTAGTTAAAATGAAAGGATAAAAGATGTCTTCAAATAATTTATTTAATTTAAACCCTAACGATTATGATGGTCCAAGCGATGAAGAATTAAAACGTATTGAAGAAGAACTAGAAAATCAAATATAAATAATATAATAGAATAAATATCTCTAATATAATGTCAATTTATAGTTTACATTATTTATTCTAATAATCATGTATATAGTTTTTTTGATTTAGTATGGTTTGTTAATGGTTTGTTAAATATTATTTAGAAACTAAATCAAAGTATTCAACGTGAAATATATTGTTCTGAATAGTTCCAGTTGCCCAAGCTACGCGCACAGCATTACAAAAACCTTCTGAACTATGTGCATCGCCATGTTCATTAATTCCCACACCTTGGATAGGGTATGTTTTATCTCCGATTCTAGCTGATAAGCTACAACCTCTTTCTTTTGTACTAAAATTACACTTCCCACAAGAAGTAATAACTAAACCATTAATATTACCATCCTTAGGCTTCGACATAATAAGTGAATTGGAAGTTATTGGATTAGAAATTGATTTTGTATTATGTATAGATTCACCTGGACATGCCCCACATCCACTATAAAGAAAATTTATTCCTAATAAAATCATTGTAACTATTTTATATCTATAAACCATAATATTACTCCTTAAATAATTTAATACAATCGCAAACACTTGTTAAATTCTTGGTAGTAAATGATTTTAAAAAATTCACTATTTAATTAACATTATTTTTTGCGTTATTACTCTATTTTTAGTATTCAATTTAATTAAGTATACACCACTTGAATAAATATTTGCATTCCATGTGAAAGTCTGCTTCCCAGATGAATAACCTTCATAAATAGATTCTATGAATTGTCCCGATATAGTATATATGGAAAGATTAATTAGATTAATCTCATCTAATTCAACTTCAAAATTAGTGCTTGGGTTAAATGGATTAGGATACGCTTTGCTCAGAACTATTTCTGAAGGCTTATATATACCTTTTGTTATAATAGCCTGATTATCCCATCCACATACAATCGCATCTAAATCAAATATTTCCCCAACATAATCAATTCGTATACTATTGTTAAATGTTGTACCTAGATGATTTACAAGGACAATTTTATTATCTTTAGATTCTATTAACCAATCAGAATTAAGATTTGTAGCTGAAATATAGAAGTCTCCTTTAATAGAAATTTCTAATCCAGCAATTGCTCTATCAGCTTCAACCATAATTAGATTATTTGTATATTGAATTTCAACTGAAGTAATAGAAGAAATTCTTTGAGGACTATCTCCCAAAATCAAATTCACTAAAGATATAATATCGATTATATTAATAGCCCCATCTTGATTTAAATCATATTGGCTATCTTGGTCATTGTTTAAAATAACATTTACTATAAAAATAAGATCTAAAATGTTTAATTCATTATCACTATTTAGATCTCCTATATATAGGCTACCATCTTCTTCTCTTTGACACCCTGATTCATCGAACCAATAACACCCAATATAAATACATTCTTCCTGATTATCAATTTCTGAACAATCATCTTCCCAGTCATCATCTGTACTAAAACATCCACTCCAATTACCTTCAGTATACCACGCACAATCATCACTAGATAAACATTCTTCTTCAGTTTCAAATTCTCTACATGGATCATCTTCCCAGTCATCATCCCAATCATTATCTCCCCAACCTGAAAATTGACACTCATTCTCTTCATTTAAATAACAATGCTCAGAAACACTACACTCATCTTCGGTCATCTCAAAACAAGGGGTCCAATCTCCCCAGTCATCATCTTCTATAGTATAGCACCCACTCCAATTACCCTCAATATACCATTCACAACTATCGGCAGCTATACATTCAGCTTCATTTAAAATATCTTCACATTCTTGTGAAAATAAAATATTTATTATAAAAATTAAATTGAAAATAAAAAATTTGCGATTCATATCTTTCCTATTCTTTGTATAAAGTTATTCTATGTTCAAATTTATGTTTATCCATGATTTAATAAAATTTATTTTTTTAAATATTTTATTAACTGGGTTGATAAAATTTGATAACTATCATCATCAAACCATATCTTTGCATCAGCTATATTTTTATGTTCAATCATAAGGTTCCCATCTAAATGATCTAACTCATGTTGAAACAATCTTGATAAAAAACCAGACAATGGTTTTTTAATTTTCTTCCCATTTATATCATAATATCTAACTTTTATATTATTATAACGCTCTAATTCTAATGTTATATTAGGAATACTTAAACAACCCTCTTCTCCTGTTTGCATTGATTGATTATCATACTTATCAATTTGTGGATTAATATATATTTCATAATTATTTGGATCAGAGATGACATTATCTATATTTTGTGAAGGGTCTTGTTGAAGCGACTTATCTATTTCATATTTCATACCAATAAATACTTTTTTATTATAGCCTATCTGATTTGCAGCAATACCCGCGCATGGTACAGCCTTAAAAGTATCTATTAAATCTTGTATAATCTCTTTTATGTGTGCAGAGATTGGGAAATTAACAATTTTAGTTGACTTCTTTAAAAAATCTATCTCATCTTGAATGATTTTATTGTCTTTCCATACTTTAACTAAAGATTTTATAGCCATTCTTCCTTCTTTATAATTTTAATTCCTATAAAATTTACAACTACAAACAAAAGAATCAAATCATAATATATATCTAATGTTTTACATTATATTAACACCCATAACCATTTTATATATAAGTCTTTATGGACTAATATATTTCAAGTATTTAACTATTTTAAGAGCGTCTTCTTTAGATAAAAGATTTTTGTATGTAGGCATAATTGGCTTATACCCTCTAAGGACTATTTTATTGGGTTCTAGTATTGATTCTACAATATAGTCTTCATCATAAAATATGCTATCACCATCCTCCAAATACAAAACTTTATTAAAGATATTATTAATTTGAGGGCCTCTTGAATTATCTCTATCCATTGAATGACATGCATTGCACCCAAATTGTTTAAATAGTACTAGCCCTTCATGCTCCAAGCTACCTTTTACTATATTTTGCTCTTTGGTGTTTGGCTTTTCACATCCAGTAAAAATGAATAACAATAATATTAATATTACATTCATAAATAATTAGATTTAGACACTTATGAATTTATCATTAATTTTTACCCCTATGGAAATATATAAATGAATAAAATTAATCAAAAACAACTCACAATCTGGTTAATATCTGCTCTTTTTTTAATCTTACTCATAGTGATAATAGGCGGAGCTACTCGATTAACACATTCTGGTCTTTCTATGGTAGAATGGCATCCAATTTCTGGCATAATTCCTCCTTTATCAGAAACTGATTGGATTAATGAATTCGAAAACTACAAAAGATATCCTGAATATTTAAAAATTAATTATGGTATGTCTCTTAGTCAATTTAAATTTATTTATTTTTGGGAATATATTCATCGATTAGCTGGTCGCTTACTAGGTATTCTGTTTATAATACCCTTCTTCTGGTTTTTATTGAATAAGAAGTTGAATTATAACTTGATAATAAAACTACTTATAATGTTTATCTTAGGTGCCTTTCAAGGCTTGTATGGATGGTATATGGTTAAAAGCGGTTTAATTGACGACCCATATGTAAGTCATTATAGATTAGCCGGACACCTTTTATTAGCATTTACCTTGGTTGCATATATTTTATGGAATACGCTTGAATTAAATAAATTCTATTTTCAAACTGGTAGTCAAAGAACAAAAGAACGCCTAAAACCTATTTTGCAGTGGATCTTTTTGGTAATCATTATACAAGTTGCCTATGGTGCTTTTACAGCTGGATTAAAAGCTGGCTTTGGATGGAATACGTTTCCCAAAATGGGTGGACAATGGATTCCGGGCGGCTTATTACCATTATCTCCATGGTATGTAAATTTTTTTGAACATAGTCTGACTGTACAATTTATTCATAGAATGCTGGGATGGTTATTATGTATCCTAATACCAGGTTTTTGGAAATATGCTCATGAATTTGAATTAAATCAAAAACAGAAACAATCAATCAACCTATTATTATACTGTACTATAGTTCAATTTATTCTAGGCATGCTAACCATTATATGGGTTGTACCTATTTGGCTGGGAGTTTCACATCAAATTGGAGCACTTTGCCTTTTGGCTATTTGGATTTATTGCTACTTCTTAGTATGCTATACTAAATAAATCATTTCTAATTAGAATTAAATATAAATGTATTGAAAACTACTTTTTCTATTGAGTATTACTATTTTCGTATCTCAAAATATTTGATACCCAGCATAGCATGGGAAAAGAAAAACCCCATACAATTGCAATAATGATTATTATTGTATTTTTGCTATATATTGTACTGAATGTAATTGCTCCTAGGCTATTACCAGTAATATAGGCAGCTGGGCCAGCAATTAACCCTAAAATAAATTGAATATAATACCTACTAATGATATTATTAAAGGCATGATTTAGTGTTGCAGTAAATCCAACCCACATTGCAGTAATCCAAAGCGGTGCAATATAATTTAAATTAACATATAATCCTTGATAAGACAATATATTCAAATTTAAGAGCATACTATCTGCTACAGTCCCAAAGAAACCAGCAAAAAGCAACAAATATATTTCTGAAATTCTAACACTTGGTGAAATACCATATAAATGTATAAATAAATAAATTGAAACCAAAATTGGACCTAAATACTTTTGATTAGATATTGCACCCATTACACACGCCCACCAACATATTTTGAACCCAAGAATATTATAAGCTTTAAAAAGGAATTTCACTATTATTTTATGAATGAAATATGATTGTTTTTTTCCCATCCATCATAATACGATATTGCAAATGAGCTATAACTGCGGATATAAGAACACGTCGCTCAATATCTCTTCCAGATTTTATCATTTCATTAATAGTATATTGATGAGTTATAGAAATTGCATCTTGAGCAATAATAGGCCCCTCATCTAAATCCTCAGTAACATAATGGGCCGTTGCACCTATCATTTTCACACCTCTCTCCCATGCCTGTCTGTAAGGAGCCTTACCCTTGAATGCAGGCAAAAAACCATGATGAATATTGATAATTTTCCCATAATATTTAGAAACAAAATCTGATGATAATATTTGCATATACCTAGCTAAGACAATTAAATCAATATTTTCTTTTTCTAATATCTTTTGTATTTCTGATTCATGTTCTACTTTTGTTTTATTTACTAAAGGAATATAGAAAAAAGGCATATTGAACTTTTGCGCGATACCTTCTAATACTTGATGATTACTTATAATACAAGAAATAATACATTTTAATTCACCAGATTGGTGCTTAATCAGCAAATCATAAAGTGGTGCTGACTCTTTAGTAACGAAAATTGAAATTTTTTGTAATTTTTCTGGATAATAAAACTTTATTATTGCATCCATTTCATTTATTTTATTTTGCAGATCTATATTTAAGTCTTCAGTAGAAGATGAAACATTTGAAGTATCAATATATAAACGCATAAAAAAATGTTTTTGATCAGGCTCTACATGCTGTTCTAAATCTAATACATTAGCTCCATGCTTGTAAATAATATCAGTGATCTGTGCAATTATACCTCTTTGATCAGGACAATTAATATGTACAATCAAGGCCTTCAAATTAAGAGCTAATAAGCATTTACAACAGGATACCTTCTACCATAACCTAAAGCTTTTTTAGAAACTTTTATTCCGGGAGGAGCCTGCCTTCGTTTATATTCTGACAATCTAATTTTATTTAATAAGTCATAAACAATATTTTTACTATATCCTTGTTCTATTAAATCATTTATTTGGCCGGGGTTTGAAATTAATGTATCAACCAAAGGACTAATTAAATCATAATCAAATGGATCTACCTGATTTTCCTTTAACTCAGCAGATGGGGCTTTTAAAATTGAATTTTTTGGAATAACATCTTTTTTTAACATATCGGATGTGCCAAAAATTTCGGAAGCAGAAAG
>CAYFHL010000012.1:0-20757 GCA_964342955.1 uncultured bacterium | reverse complement strand
ACATATAATGAATGTGGTAATTCGGCATTAACCTGTAATCCCGGAAGTTTGAAGATTGTACCATTAGAAGCAAATGATGTTAATGCAACTGATGGAGAATATATTGATCAAATAATTATTACATGGACAGAGGCTCAGGGTGCAGACCATTATAAAATTTATAGAGATGAAAGCTGGATAGGTATTGTTTCGGATGAGCAATTAGAATATATTGATATGATTCCTGAAATGGATGTTTCACATGAGTATTGCATTGAATCGGTTAATGATTGTGGTTCATCCCCTTTGACATGCGATATTGGATTTATTCAAATGCCTTTAGGAGATATAAACTCTGATGGGTTGTATAATGTACTAGATGTTATTGTGTTGCTAAACTTTGTAATGGAAATCGCAATTCCTAGTTCTGAAGAATTTTTGATTGCTGATATAAATTATGATGATATTTTAAATATTTTAGATATTGTAATGTTAGTTGATATAATATTGGCTAACTAATATTATGTTAATAAATCTTTAATTAGTTGTATATATACAGAAGCTCCTATAAGTAGTGCTTTTTCATCAATATCAAAGTGAGAACAATGATGAGGAACGGATAAAGCTTTTTTGCCTTGAGGTGATGAGCCAACAAAAAAATAACATCCGGGGACTTTTTCTAGATAATAACTAAAATCTTCGCCTCCCATAGATAAATAAGGATCACCGGCTTTATTGCCTACAATTTTTTTTGCAGAAGCAAGTAATTTTTGAGTGCAATTTTCATTATTGATTGTAGGAGGGTAACCATCATCATATATTAGTTCTATTTTTGATTTAAAGGATTTTTCAAGTCCCACAATAATTTCTTTCATACGTTTTTTAATTAGCTTCCGATTTTCAATTGTATATGATCGGGTTGTTCCTTTTAAAGTGACTTGATCAGCTATTATATTAAAATTATATCCACCATTAATTTGTCCAACTGAAACAACAGTACTTTCAAGAGGATTTGTATTTCTACTTACGATAGTTTGTAGAGCTTGAATAAGATGGCTTGCAATAATAATAGAATCTTTAGTGCCTTGAGGTGTTGCGCCATGTCCTCCTTTACCATAAATTTTAATTGTGAATATATCGGCTGCTGCCATGATTGGGCCGGATTTAACTCCAATTGTGCCACAATTTTGATAGTTCCATAGGTGTAGACCATATATTTCATTAACACCTTTAAGGGCTCCATCTTTAATCATATATTTAGCACCATGATGACCTTCCTCAGCTGGTTGAAAGATTAATTTAATACTTCCTTTTAAATCATCTTTTTTATATTGAGATAGAACTTCAGCAACCCCCAAGAGTATGGCAACATGTCCATCATGTCCGCATGCATGCATAATTCCATCATTTTTTGATTTATATGGAATTTTACTAGTTTCTTGTATTGGCAATGCATCCATATCAGCCCTTAATGCAATAGTTTTGTTATTATTTGATCCATCTATTGTTGCTACAATTCCTGTTTTCCCAATAGCTGCTTCAAATTTAATATTTAATGATTTTAAGCGTTTAGCTATCAATGTTGAAGTTTCAAGTTCATTAAATGCTAATTCGGGATTTTGGTGGATTTTTCTACGTGTAGAAATTATTTGCTTGCTAATGCTTTGTATCTCTGGAAGAATTTGAGCTGCCATATGTATCCATATTTAAAGTTAATATATATAATCTTAGAGTTTAAAATTACTAAAAAAAATGTAAAATGTTAAATTATTAATAGCAAAATTAAAATGATTATTATTTAATATTATAATATTATCAATCTTACCAATTCAACAAAGAGATATAGCTAAGTTTGGTATGTGAATATAATAATTATCTAAAATTTAAACTAAAATATTAAGGAGACTTGATGAATTATTCTTGGGAGCCTATAAGAGAATATGGTGATATTAAATATGAATTTGGATATAATGATGCAAAGGGTATTACTAAAATTACAATCAATCGTCCAGAAGTAAGAAATTCATTTAGACCGCAAACTGTTTTTGAACTTAAGGAGGCATTTAATCTTGCTCGGGAAGATAAAAATACAGGTGTTATTATATTAACAGGACAAGGTGATAAAGCATTTTGTGCTGGTGGAGATCAAAAAATTAGAGGAGATGCTGGGTATGTTGGAGATGATGGAGTGCCACGTTTGAATATATTAGATGTCCAAAAGCAAATTAGATATAATCCGAAGCCTGTATTAGCTATGGTTTCGGGATATGCTGTAGGAGGAGGTCATGTATTGCATCTTTTATGTGATTTAACCATTGCATCTGAAAATGCAAAATTTGGACAGACGGGGCCGAAAGTAGGCTCATTTGATGGAGGTTGGGGTGCATCATATATGGCAAGAATTATAGGCCAAAAGCGAGCAAGAGAGATGTGGTTTCTCTGTAAAATGTATGATGCAAAAACTGCACTAAGCTGGGGTTTAGTAAATTCTGTGGTACCGAATCACAAGCTTGAAGATGAAACAGTGACATGGTGCAGACGTATTCTAGAAAAATCACCTTTAGCTTTACGCATGCTTAAAGGAGCTTTAAATGCAGATTGTGATGGTCAGGCAGGGTTACAGCAATTTGCAGGTGATGCGACTATGTTGTTTTATATGACTGAAGAAGCTCAAGAAGGCCGAGATGCATTCAAAGAAAAACGTAAACCTAATTTTAAAAAATTTCCAAGATTACCATAGTTTATAAATGAAAAAGTGGTTATTAGCTGCAAGAATACAAACGCTATATGCTATAATATCTCCAGTAATTATTGGATCAGTTTTAGCGCATATTGATGGTTCTAGTAATCTATTTTTAACCTTAGTTATTTTAGTAGCAGCGATACTTATTCAAATTGGTACAAACTTTGTAAATGATGTATATGACTTTGAAAAAGGATCTGATAGTGAAGATCGATTAGGCCCAATTAGAGTAACTCAATCAGGTTTAATTACTCCAAAGAAAATGAAGATAGCCACAATTTTAATATTTATACTAGCAATATTAATTGGAATTTATTTAGTAAATATTGGAGGTTTGCCTATTCTTTTAATTGGGATTTTATCTATTATTTCAGGTGTCGCTTATACTGCAGGACCATATCCAATTGGGTATGTTGGTTTAGGAGATATATTTGTTTTTATATTTTTTGGATTGATTGCAGTTTCTGGAACATATTATTTGCACACTAATGAAATATCTGAGATATCACTAATATTAGGTGTTGGCATGGGTATGTTATCAAATGCATTATTAGTAATTAATAATTTAAGGGATATAGAAACAGATAAAAAATCAGGTAAAAAAACATTAGCAGTGCGTTTTGGATATGAATTTAGTAGGAGACAATATGTTTTTTTAATTGTTACTCCAGTTTTAGTTCCAATCTACCTATGGTATATATTTGAAAAGGATATTTTAATAGTAATAATGTTATTTTTGTTTATAATATCAGTTAGATTAGGTACTAAAGTATTTTATACTAAAGGTGAAAATTTAAATTATATTTTATTTGAAACATCACAATACCAGCTTTTTTTTACGATATTAATTTGTTTTGGTATGTTAATATGAAAATTGATCAATTTGAAATTTATCCGTATTCTATTCCATTAATTCGAACAATTGAGACTTCAGGGAAAAAACATATTTCCCGCAATGGTGTGTGGATAAAAATTAAGAGTAAAAATAATTTTGGTTGGGGTGATGCTGCTCCACTCACAGGCTTTAGTCGTGAGAATTTACAGGAAGTTCATTACGCTCTAGAAGGCTTTCATCAAGCAATTATAGATGATAATTACGATATAGAAGAACTTTTCACTCTTATTAAAATTCATACCGAAGACTGTCCATCTGCTCAATTTGGTTTAGAAACAGCATTATATGATTTATTATCAAAATATTCAAACAAGGCATTAGCATATTATCTAAATGATAATGCACTTAATAAGATATTATTAAATGGAATTGCTGGTATACATTCGCCTAAAGATAGATATGGTATAATGAAAGTAAAAGTAGGTTTTAGAAATTTGTTTGATGAAATAGAGATAATGAAAGATTATACACAAACATTTGGTAAAGAAACTAAATTTAGGTTGGATGCAAATGGTGCTTTTGATTTAACTAGAGCTATTAGGTTTTGTAAGGAAATGGAGCAATTTAATATTGACTATATAGAGCAACCAATTGATAAAGGGAATTTACAGGATATGGCAGAATTACGTTATCATACTGAAATTCCAATTGCAATTGATGAAGGCTTGATAGATAAAGTATCTGCAATAAATGCTATATCTGAACAATCAGCAGATGTTTTTATTATAAAACCAATGGTGTCAGGAGGATTTATTGAATGTGCTGAAATAGTAAAATTAGCAGATAAAGAGAAAATTCGAACGATTATTACATCTTCTTTAGAATCTATAATTGGTAGAGCATCATGTATGCATCTTGCTGCAGCGAATAATATTAATGAGCATTGTGGATTATCAAATGGGTTCTTATTAAATGAAAATGATCCTTTTGAAAATTGTGATGGTTCTATAAACATTTCAAATCATTTAGGAATAGGAATTAATAATCCAAATAATATATATAAAATATGAAGAGTTGGTTGGAGCTACAAGTTAATAAAAACCCAGAAAAAATTTTTATTCAAAATAATAATAGGCCATATACATATATGGACACAGCTATAAATGTCCGCTCTTTTGCAAATGGTATGTATAGATTAGGTATCGGAAAAACTGATAGAGTACTAATAGATATCCCTAGCTCCATTGAGCTAATTGAATTAATTTTATCATGTTTTGAATTAGGTGCAATTGCTATTCCAATTTCTCAAAAAATTACTGATAAAGATAGAAAAGATATGATTGATATCACCAAGCCTAAAATTATATTAACAAATTGGAATAAGAAAAAAATGTTTTTTAAGGCTAAAATCCATGTTCAATTTATTGAAGAATTATCAAATTCATCATCAGGTTGTGGAATAATTGATTTTAATTATAAAAGAAACAATAATGATATATGCTCAATTATTTTTACATCAGGCTCTACTAGTATACCTAAACCTGTTCAATTAACTTATGAAAACTTTGAAGCAAGTTGTAATAGCTGGAATGATTTTTTAAATTTTAAAAGAAATGATCAATTCTTATGTTGTTTGCCCTTGAGTCACATTGGAGGTTTAGCAGTTATTATTAGGTCATTAATTTTCAGTTTTTCAGTTAATTTGGTAAATAGCTTTGAAACTGAAGTTATATATAAGACTATGAAAAAATTCCCAATAACAATTATTTCATTAGTACCAACAATGCTTAAAAGAATTATTGATAAGAAAGATGGCTTAGAGGCTCTAAAAAATATAGATCACATACTTTTAGGTGGGGGTCCCGTATCTAAAAAAATACTGCAGATTTGTATAAAAGAGGGTTTATCAATAAAAAAAGTTTATGGCATGACAGAAACATGCTCAGGTATAATTGGGTTAGATTTAATAGATGAGCCTAATAAAATAAGTTTTGCTGGCCGACCTTTGAAGAATGTAGCAATATGGATTGAGAAAAATGAGATTATTATATCAGGCCCAATGGTTATGAAGGGATATTTTAACCAAAGGGATGCAGAATCTGTTCATAATTCACATGATATTGGCTGGATAGATGATGATGGGTTCCTTTTTTTAGAGATGAGAAGAAAAGATATGATTATTTCAGGGGGGGAAAATATAAATCCAAAAGAAATAGAAGATGCGTTATATACAATTAGCAATTTTGATGATATTGCCATTTTTGGCAAAGAAGATGAAGAATGGGGACAAAAAATCATTGCATTGATTGTTCCAAAAAATAATAAACAGAAGAGTATCAATCTAAAAGAACATCTCCATGCTAAGGTTGCAAAGCATAAAATACCCAAAGAGTTTATATTTGTTGATAAAATTCATAGGAATGAAATTGGTAAATTAATATATGAAAAACTTAATATATCGTAACATGTTGTTTCATACAAATATTTGATCTTTATATAGACTTTTTCTAATTTATAGTATGTTTAAAAATATCATTAACTATATTCGATTTTTAGTAATCATATCAATGTTTTCAGGATTTGCGTTATTAGCAATTGAGGCCTATTATATAGTAACTAATAGCAATCGTCCAGACTTTTTTCCGTATGATGGAGAACCACAAGACATGTCTAGTGGATTATTTAGCGCATATTCACATGAAGAAAACGAAAATTTTGAAAATATGAAAGCTAAAGGAAGTATACTTATAGATTTTGATTTAGATGGTGACCAAGATTTGTATTATGGTTTTGAAAAATCTTTTTATTTCATAAACCGTAATGGGCATTTTGAAGACGCAACATTAGATTTTAATATTGATACTATTGGTTGCAATGGGATTGTTGCTGGTGATGTGGATAATAATGGATTTCCTGATCTAATAAAGTATAGACCAAGTGATAGCCATCCTCACCAGATATTGCTTAATGATGGTAACCATATTTTTACAACTAGAAATTATCTCCCTATTGATGAATTACCATACATCCATTCACAAGGTTTATTAGATGCAGATTTAGATGGTGATCTAGATCTTATTGCAATACAAGAAGACGGACAAAATCAATTTTTTTTATATTTAAATCAAGGACTTGATAACACGGGTACTCCTGAATTTGAACAAGCGTTTGTTTATGATAGACCTGACGATAGAAGTACAAGTAGAATTTTAGCAATTGCTGATTATGATAATGATGGTGATCAGGATATTTATATTGCACGTAAATATGATATTAATTGGCTATTTGAAAATCAAACTTTAACAGGAGAACCAGGTAATGTTATATATAACTCAAACCCAGATCCTTTTTTTATTGAGAGAGCTGCTGAATTAGGTATTGCCGATCCAGATATAAGCCAAGAAGATGGTAGCCAAGGGTATGGAGCAGCATGGGGAGATTATGATAATGACGAAGATTTTGATTTATATTTAACTAATTGGGGGAAAAATAGACTATTCAGAAATGAATATAATTATTTTGAAAATATGGCAGAATCATATAAGCTAGAATCTGATTCGTTAAGTAATGGAGCAGCATGGGGAGATTTTAATAATGATGGGTTGCTAGATTTATGGAGTGCAAATATAAAAAAACATGATGATCTATATATTAACTTGGGAGATAATGAATGGGATTCAACATATAGCCCTATTTTTCTTTCAGCAACTCAAGATGTCATTTCTGTTGATTATAATAATGATGGTTGGTTAGATATTTTTGCCGCTGGTTTAAAAATGATTGATGGCCCACCAGGAGCTAAATTCTCAAGTTTATTATATAAAAACGTAACTACTGATGAGACATTCTCAAATAATAATTGGTTAAAAATAAGATTAGAGGGTTCAAAAAATAATTTATTTAATCAAGAATGGTCAGACAAATCTAATCGATCAGCTATTGGAGCAAGAGTAGTTGTTCATCTGCCAGGCCAAAATCTCATGAGAGAGATAATTGGGGGTAAAGGTCATGGTAATATGGACCCTCTTGAACTTCATTTTGGTCTAAATAATTATAATGAAGTAGAAGGAATTTCAATTTACTGGCCTAGTAGAGATATTAATACTAATCAGAGAAAAATTACATATATTGATGGACCTGTTTTTTCTAATGAGTCTTATGTTTACGTAGAAGACCTAGGATTTGTAGGTAAAAAAGGAGACCTAGATTTAAATGAGGAATCAAATATTTTAGATATTATTATTTTAGTAAATCATGTAATTGGTAGTACTGAATTTACTCCTGAAATAATTTGGGCTGCCGATTTCAATTATTCAAATAGTTTAAACATTTTAGATATTATTCGATTAGTTAATTTCATTTTATTCCACTAATGACACAAAAACTTAGGATTTTTTCACTTATTACAATCCATGTTTTAATCCTCGCTCATATTTATATTTTTGGTGATGAAGTAGTTGGTAGTGTAGATTTTCAGGAATTTTTCCATTCTTTTATAAAATATGGCATCATTAACTCAGGTGTTATTTTAGTCATTATAGCATTTATTGTTACTCTAATTTTTGGTCGTTTTTTTTGTGGATGGGGATGTCATTTTGGCGCTGTACAAGAACTATCATGGGCAATATTAAAGAAATTAGGAATAAGACCTAAGACAATAAACTCAAGTATTATAACAATATTGCCCTTATTTATGTTAATTAATTTTTATATTTTGCCAAACGCTATTTATGCTGTAAATCAGCCTTGGGAAGCAATTACTATAGAAATGGCCAATCCGAGTATTTGGGCATTTTTACCTGGTTTCACAATAGCAACATTAACATTTATTATAGATGGTTTTTTAATAGTATATTTTTTGGGAAGAAAAGGTTTCTGTAGATATATTTGTCCCTGGGGAGCCTTTCTTAAAATACCTAATACACTCGCAATGTTTAAAGTTCGAAATTCAGGTGGTTGTATTGAAAGTGGAAATTGTACATCTAGCTGTCCTGTAGGTATAGATGTGAGCTATGAAATAAATCATTATGAAAAAGTTACTAATACAAACTGTACATCATGTATGATATGTATTGATGGTTGTCCATCTAAAGCCATTACGTATCAATGGAAAAATCCATTAAAAGAAAATTTTCAATTCAAACATTACTTTTTAAATAAGGATATGTATTCTTTACCAATAATTAAGAAAAAATTTAGATCAATACATAGTAAAGATTTAATAATACTGATATTAATTTTATTTTTTGGTTTTTCCATAGATGGACTTTATGGCATGGGGCATTTCCTTTCATTTGGTCTTGCATCGATTGTGGCTATCAAATTCTTTGCATTAAAGAGTTATTTTAATAATAAAATAGCTATTAAATCGATAAGACTCTTAATTGTTTTTATTTTTTGTTGGCATGCTACAATCAAATATTCAATTTGGCAAGGTTTGAAAAATTATGATGCAAATAATTATAATACATCAATAAAATATTTAGAGTGTGCAGTACGCATCTATCCTAAATCTATAGGACGTTTTCATGTATTATTAGGGAGAATGTATTTAGAAAACAATTCAATAGATAAAGCAAGAAATCATGCTCTAAAAGCCATTCAAATTAATCCCAACTATCATTCTTCGAATGAATTGCTAAAAGAAATTGAGTCCATTGAATATCAAATATATAACGAATTAGATTAATAGAGCCTTTTTTTACAAATTCTATTTTTTAATGGTTTGTTTAAAATAAATCTATTTAAGTTCTCAGCAAAATGATTAATCATATCATTTTGGTAACCCTTATAATTACCAGCTATATGAGGAGATAAGAGAACATTATTTAATTTGAATAACTTGTTGTTTTTATTGATAGGCTCATTATTGTAAACATCTAAAGCAGCGCCTCTAATAATTTTATTTTTTATAGCATAAATTAAGTTATCTTCATTAATTATTTCTCCTCGTGCGACATTAATAATGATAGCATTTTTTTTCATTATTTTAAATTCTTTTAAGTTAATCAAATTTTTTGTCAATGGAGTTAGGGGGCATGCAATAACAACATAATCGCTTTGTTTGAGTAAAATATTTAAACTAGAAAGAGGTATTAATTGATCAACATATTTTTTCTTTTCATTTTTTTTTTGTAATCGTCGTGTTGCAATAACTTGCATGTTGAATGCCTTAGCTTTTTGAGCAATTGCTTTGCCTAAGTTACCATATCCAATAATCCCAATAGTCTGATCTTGTATTTGTATTATTTTTTTGACAATATCCCATTGTGACCATTCACGATTTTGTTTGAATTTTATAAAGTCAAAGATACATTTACTAAAATAAAATATACAACTGAAGACATATTCAGATACTGGAAGAGCATTAATTCCAGAGGCATTTGTTATAATAACTTTGCTTTTCAGAACATCATTAAAGAGACTTTTTTCAATACCTGATGCACCAATTTGAATCCATTTTAAATTTTCAATTGATTTAAAAAAAACTGGTTTTATCTGGTAACAATGCAAAATATTTAATTGTTCCATTGCATTAGAAATTTCTCTAGATGTTGATAATTGAATGAAGTTGAATTTTTTTGGATTATCAATTTTTGAAATTAATAATTTTAATAATTTTTTATATTTTTCTGGATTTTTAGTTAAGTGAAGTCCAACGTGAAGCATAATATTTTATTCTTTTATTTTTGAATCAATCATTTTAAAAATACCACCATTGTAGTCAACAAAATATAGTTCACCATCAGCATCTTCTCCTAGTGATGATACATAAATAGTTTTTTCTCCATTTTCTATATTAATCATCTCTGTTAAATCCATAAAGCTATTTAGTTGATTTGCTTCATATTTAAATGACCATATTCGGCCTGTACAATAATCAGAAAAAATATAATGTCCATATAAATAGGGAATTTTTGAACCTCTATAAACATATCCACCAGTAATTGAGCAACCACTAACATCAATTTCACTAATACCTAAAATAACTTTATAAACATTTGCATCATTAGAGTATGTGTATATTGGTTTAGTAGTTTTATCTGGCTTATTACTATACTCATTCTTATTATATTTTTCTAATCCTTCATAATAATTCCAACCATAATTTTCACCACCAGATGAAGTTGCATTTTGAAAATTAATTTCTTCCCAGGAATTTTGTCCCACATCACCAATATATAGATCACCTGTTAATCGATCAAAAGAAAAACGCCAGGGATTTCTTAATCCATACGACCAGATTTCAGGTTTAGCATTATTTTTGTTAATAAAGGGATTAGATTTAGGAATTAAATAGCCTTTATCAACACTAATATCAATACGCAGTATACTTCCCAAAAAATTGTTAATATTTTGAGCATAATTATTAGGATCTCCAGAACTTCCACCATCTCCTACACCAATATAAAGGAAGCCTTCTGGTCCAAATGCCATCATTCCTCCATTGTGATTAGAATATGGTTGTTTGAATTGTATGAGAATTTCCTCATCTTTTGATTTAACATTATATCTTGAAATGGTAGTTTTTTCATTTTTATTGATGTAGTTTATATAAACTAGATTACTAGCTTCAAAATTAATAGGAATAGCAAAGCCGAGTAACCCTCTTTCATCACCAGGAAGTCTTGGGTTGTATGTGATGTCTCTAATATCAATAAATGGATCATTAATTTTTATACCATCAATTATTTCCCATATAAGCCCTTTTTGTTCTAAAATGTATAAATGGTTGGAGTTTTCGGGGTGCCCATGGATAAAAATAGGTTTCTTAAAGTTAGATCCTATTTTTACATTTCCTAGATTTTGCCCATAGATATTAGCATTTAAGGTGATAATAAATATAATATTTATAAATATTTTAAATTTCAGAATGAAAAAAAGAGTAGTTTAAAAATTATAAGTATCAAGTATATTTTTAATATCTTTAGCTGCTTTTTCAGGCTTCCAGTCAAGACCATCATAAGATAGAAGAAGTCGTCTTTCATTATCAACAAGGATTGATCTTAAAGAGTGACCTATATCATTTTCTTCTATTCCCCAAAACCGCACAAAAGATTGCCCTGCTATAGAGTAAATGCTATTTATATTATTCCAACTGGAATAGAATTGTAAGTTAGAATGTTTGTTTTTATAAGAAGAATAATTTAATTTCATTATTGATGGTGAATCAAATAAATAATCAAAGCTTATAATAATGAATTCAATCTGATCATTTTTAAATTGTTCAGCTAAATATGAATTTTTTAATACGACTGCGGGGCACATATTAGGCATTGGGCAGCGCGTAAAAATAAATGAAATTAAACGTAATTT
This sequence comes from uncultured bacterium, assembly GCA_964342955.1. Classification (GTDB taxonomy): domain Bacteria; phylum Fidelibacterota; class Marinisomatia; order SCGC-AAA003-L08; family D37C17; genus CAYFHL01. The sequence continues at coordinate 8,884 of CAYFHL010000012.1, read as the reverse complement.
ACCATCACTATCGGAAAGAGATACAAGCTGTGAATCCAAGTCTAAAAATGATGCATTTGATAAAAGTTGACCAATCTCAAGAGGTTCATGTTCATCTTGCCAATCTAAATCAGGTGTTATAATTGTTCCTTTACCTAAAATAAAAAAATCATGTGCATAACTTTCATTTTGATTTACAGTGAGAATAAATTTAACACTATCACCTAAAGAAAGATTTTGTATTCCTAAGGTGTCTAATAAATTGAATGGCATTGTCATGGGCATCATAAAACCAGGAATTTCATCATGCTTAATTAATAGTTGCTTTGATTCTTTTCTTAATTCAAGAATAGTACCTGTAACTTGATAGTTTTTATTTTTTGAACAATTAGTAAAAAAAATAACAACTAAAAGACATAGTAGGTATCTTAACATTATCAAAAAAATTTAAGTTTTCTTTTAACTATTTTTTAGGTTCTTTAATGAATGTAAAGTTTTTGGTAACTGTTCCCTCACCTATTGTAACGGTTTCATTTAAAGTTTTCCATTTTTTAGTTTCTCTATCTTTAAATTTTTCTTGCCATGCAACTACTTCATAAGTGCCTGGAGGGATATTCTCTATTTTATAGGATCCAGTATCATCTGTAACTGCAAAATAAGGATGATCAAATACTGAAACATATGCTTTCATCCAAGGGTGAACATCACATTTAATATAAATTGCATGTTCAGGTTTTTCTATTTTAATTGTTTTTTCTTTTAGCACATGAGGCATTGCAAAGTTGAATTCTGAGTTTATTTTAGGCAATCCATGAATATTATGTAACGTTTTATCATTATTTAAAATAAGTAACTCTTGACCAGCCATTATACCTTGTACATGGGGAGAATATATACATCCCTTTTGATCAATAATACCAGGGGATTCAGGCGCTTTACCTTTATATTCAACATTTTTTAAATAGACCATAACATTTTTTAGGTATCCGTCATCACTCATAATAAAGCTTTGTCTATATACGGGTTCATTATGTGATGAACCACATATTGGATCAGCATCCATTTTTAAGGTTTTTTTCTTTGGTGCTTTGCCTTGGAAATTAACTTTACCTGTTAGTGTACCTGCCTGGAGGCTAGAATCTATAACTAGACTACAAACTACTACCCATATCATTCTTGAAATCATTTATTTGTCTCCTTATTATATGAAAATTTATTAGACTTTTTAAATGTGGAACAAGTAACTAATTAAAAATCTAAATTTTTTACTCTTTTCATTTTGATCCCTCATTTAGGATATTATAATTTTAGACTTAATAATTATATACATATTAACAATTTATTTGGAGGTGATTTTGCAAGATTCAGAGCATCATCAAGAAAGTTTTTGGAGAAAGTATATTTTTTCAACTGATCATAAGGTCATTGGTATACAATATGGAATTACAGCTTTAGTTTTTTTATTTTTGGGATTTTCATTAATGATGATTATGCGTTGGCAACTTGCATATCCTGATACAGCAATTCCATTTTTAGGAAGTTTAATAAAATGGTTAGCAAGTGTGAATGGATATGCAAGTGATGGGAATTTACCAGCCGATTTATATAATGCTTTTGGTGCAATGCATGGAACAATTATGATCTTTCTTGGTGTTGTACCCTTAATAGTTGGTGCATTTGGGAATTATTTGGTTCCACTGCAAATAGGGGCACCCGATATGGCTTTTCCTAAATTGAATATGGCCTCATATTGGGTTTATTTTATTGGTGGATTTGTTATGTTCTTCAGTTTTTTCTTACCTGGAGGGGCGGCAAACTCTGGATGGACATCGTATCCTCCTTTATCAGACATTGCTACCATAGGCCAAACTTATTGGTTGATAGGAATGATATTCCTTATTACATCTTCTTTACTTGGATCAATGAATATAATTGTTACAATAATTCAATTAAGAGCAGAAGGTATGACTTGGATGCGATTACCATTTTTTATTTGGAGTCAGCTTGTAACCTCTTTTTTATTAGTGTTAGCCTTTCCTCCGCTAGAAGCAGCCGGAATATTTCAATTAATGGATCGTGTATTTGGTACGAGTTTTTTTCTACCTACAGGTCTTGTAGTGGGTGGAGAAGCGTTGGATGTAAGTGGCGGTGGAAGTCCGCTTTTATGGCAACATTTATTTTGGTTTTTAGCTCATCCCGAAGTATATGTATTAATTTTACCAGGAATGGGAGTTATTGCTGAAGTTATTACTAATAATACTCGTAAGCCAATTTGGGGTTATAAATCACTTGTTTATTCTGTTATTTTCTTAGGATTTATGTCATTTTTAGTTTGGGCACACCATATGTTTTTAACAGGTATGGGTCAGGGAATGAGTGCTTTTTTTCAAACAACGACCATGATCATTTCTGTACCATCTGTAATAATTCTATCCTGTTTTATGTTGTCACTATGGGGGGGATCAATTAGATTTAACACTCCAATGCTGTTTGCATTGGGATGGATACCAATGTTTGGAATTGGTGGATTAACTGGTTTACCTCTTGGCTTGTCAACTCCTGATATCCATTTGCATGATACATATTATGTTATTGGTCATTTTCATTATGTCGTTGCACCAGGTACTATATTTGCACTATTTTCTGGGATTTACTACTGGTTCCCAAAAATTTCAGGAAAAATATTGGATGAGAGGTTAGGTAAAATTCATTTTTATTTTTCATTTATTTTTATGAATGGAATATTTTTTCCTATGTTTATTCAAGGATTAGCAGGGGTTTCAAGAAGACTAGCGGATGGAGGAGCATCATATGCACACGCTCAAGGTGTACTTCAATATAATGAGTTTATGTCATATTCTTCATGGTTGCTAGCAATAGCACAAATCCCATTTATTATTAATTTAATTAAAACAATAATTCAAAAAACACCAGATGATCCTGATCCAAATCCATGGAATGCGACTACTGTTGAATGGACAGATACGACATCACCACCGTTAGGTCATGGAAACTTTGAAAAGGCACCTAAGATTTATAGGGGGCCTTATGAATATAGTGTTCCAGGTGATTCAAAAGATTTTACACCACAAACTCAAAATTAAATAAGGAAGTTATAATGGAAATACCTTATAATGAAGAATTAAGAGAAGATACAGGATTATATAATGCAAAATTAGGAATTTGGCTTTTTTTAGCATCTGAAGTTATGCTATTTGGGGGCCTTTTTTCAGCTTATATACTTTTAAGGACGGGTGCTCCAATATGGCCACCAATTGGTGAACACGGATCAATAGTGCATTTGCTCAAAGATACGATTCCTCATGCGACATTCAATACAGTTGTCCTTATTTTATCTAGTGTAACAATGGTTATGTCATGGGTGGCATTGAAACAAAAAAATATAAGTAAATTTAAGATTTATTTAGGAACAACACTAGTTTGTGCTTTTATATTTCTTATAGTTAAGTATTTTGAATATTCTCACAAAATTCATGAAGGTTTTGTTCCTGCTCATGATACATATATGGCTCTATATTTTACAATGACAGGCCTTCATGTTTTACATATTATCGGTGGTATAATTGTTTTAGCCTATCTTTGGGGTCCAGGAATTAAGATGTGGAATTCAGAACCTGTTAGATTTACAAATCGTATAGAGGTAGCAGGGCTCTATTGGCATTTTGTTGATCTAGTTTGGATATTTCTGTTTCCAGTGCTTTATTTATTAAATTAAGGAGAAAAAGTGTCTGAAAAAGATATGAGTAAGCATATAATAAATTACAGAAATGTATTTATTTATTTATTGATTGGTACTGTATTAACAGTGGCAGCATCATATGTTAATTTTGATGTTAAAGATTCAATTGCTGGTGGGATATTTGTTGGTTTAACGATTGCCTCTATAAAAGGTTATCTTGTTGCAGCTAACTTTATGCATCTTAATTCAGAAAAGAAGATTATTCTTTGGACGCTTGCATTAACAGTATTTTTCTTGTTTGTATTATTGTTTATTCCTGTAATGTGGGACTTAGATAATGTGAGTAATCAATAATGTCTATAAAATCATTTCATAAACTTTTTATATTAATTTCAAATTTATTTTTAATATATTTTGGGTATTGGTGTTATAATCAATGGTCGAATTATCAAACCGGTGAATACCTGATTTACTTTATTGGATGTGTAGCAGGATGTGTTATTTTAATCATGTATAATAAATGGTTTTCAAAGGAGGTTTCAGGCTTTAATGTTTAAATATGTTTTATTATTAACTATTTCATCAGGAATGTTGTTTCCTTGTGCTGTATGTTATGGAAATCCAGAATCACCAATGAGCCATGGAATGAATATGGGGGTATTGACACTATTAATATTTATATGTTTTGTTTTATTAACAATAGCAATTTCAATTTTAATGATGTCTTTTAGAATAAAAAAGATTAAAGGTAAATAAAGGAATTTTATGATTGAATATTTAGGTGGTTTAAGTAAATATTTAGGGCTTCCAGTTAATTCTGCAAGCCATGGCCATGTAATTGACTATATGATTGGTTGGGTACACTGGTTAATGTTATTTTTATTTGTAGGTTGGGGGATTTATTTAATTATTACTATAATTAAATTTAGTGAAAAGAATAATCCTAAAGCAGATTATAATGGTTTACAATCACACCATTCGCAGTATGCTGAATATGGAGTCATTATTTTTGAAGCATTCTTGCTTATTGGTTTATCTTTGCCGCTATGGGCTCAGTTAAAAACTCAACTTCCTAATGATAATGAAGTACATCATGTCAGAGTTATCGCTCAACAGTTTGCATGGAATATACATTATCCTGGAGATGATGGTAAATTTGGTAGAACTGATATTAAATTAGTAGATGAAGAGTCAAATCCCATTGGCTTAGACAGAAGTTCTCCTTTTGGTGCTGATGATATTGTTAGTATCAATCAAATGTATTTACCTGTAAATAAGCAGGTCATGGTTCATTTATCCTCAAAAGATGTAATTCATAGTTTTGGAGTTCCAGAATTACGAGTTAAGCAGGATGCAATACCTGGTATGTCTATCCCAATATTTTTTACACCAACAATGACATCAGAAGACTACTTAAATAAAATCAAAGATACTGAGAGATATAACCCCGTAGGAAATTATGGATTTGATGAGGAGACTTGGAGCAATCTTAGTGAAAAATTAAAAAACCAATATAGAGGATATCAAATTGCATGTGCCCAACTCTGTGGTAACTCTCATTACAAAATGAGGGGTTTTGTTAATATACAAACAGAAGCTGAATATGCTTCATGGTTGGCTCAAGAGGCTGAATATCTTGAAGAAGAAGATGATGATGATGATTGGTAGACTTCATTTTTTTTTTTATTAATATATAATTGTCACAACCCAGTTAATGAAATTGAAGAAGTGACTATTGAAAATTTCAAATATCCATTTACTATTGGTAATACTTGGATATATAGTGGGTTTCAAAATTTTTCAACATATTCTGATAGTTTGTTATTTTATCATGAGTCTATAGATACGGTGATAATTGATTCACTATATAACGAAATAGATAGTATTTATAGATTTAAAATCAGTAATAAATTAATAGAATACAATTATCGAAATTATATGGACACAATGATCACTTTTAATAAAAGTTATCGATATAGTAGTAATCAAAATAGTCCTCAAGCTGGATTATATCATCATGGATATTCAAATGCAACACATAACTGGATTTTTCCTAGATCTAAAACTAATAATAAAATAAAATTTAAAATAGGATCACATCTACTAGATATTGATCAATTAAGAAACTTAATTGACATCACTTATGTAATTAATGATTCAATAATTTGGGAATCAAGCCCATTATTATCAATTAAATATCCAGTTATATTAAATGATGTATGGGAATACAGAGGAATTAACATGCCTGTTAAAATGGATAGAAAAGTAATAAATATTGATACAGAAAATGAATTGTTTACCATTAAAACATTGTATAATTTTAAAAATACATTAGATACATTAGATGAAATCACATATGATAATAATTTAAATGTATTTCATACATTTTCTAGATCAGGTTTAATTAGCTTTGAATTTATAGCAGATAGCATGATTGTCAGGTATCCGACCTCTGATAGTCTACCAATTCTTGACAGTTTATATGCTAGAGTTATATGGAATTATTCCTTGATAGAATCTCAAGTTGTTATTGATTAAATATTGAATCAATCATGGCTATGATCATGCTTGTGATTTGAATGATGGCCATCATTGTGATCCTGTTGATGTTCATCATGCTGATGCAAATTTTCATTTTCACCGTGTTGGTTATGATCATGAACATTGGATGTGAAAAAACCATTGAGTTGATAAATTAATAAGAGCACACCTGAAAAAATTAACCCCCAATTAGACAGTTTTGATATTTTTTCAAAGATACTTTTTCTTAAAATAATTAGTAGAGGGAATACAATAGATAGTGCAGTAATTTGGCCTAATTCTACTCCTAAATTAAATGATAAAATAGAATAAATTAAATTATGCTCATCAAGATGTAGTTGTTGTAATCTCGTTGATAATCCAAATCCATGTATTAACCCAAAGATAAAAACCATTAAAATTAAGTTAGGTGCATTTATACCTAACCATTTTTTAAATCCACCAAGATTTTCAAAACCCTTATAAATAACGCTAAATGCAATAACGGCATCAATTAAATAGTAATTTGCAGTAATTTCAAATAAAGTTGCAAATATTAGAGTGATGCTATGACCTATTGTAAATGCTGTAATAAATTTTATGATATCAGAAAAACGGGTTAAAAAAAAGATAACACCAATTAAAAATAAAATATGATCGTACCCTGTGATCATATGTTTTGCTCCCAAATATATATAATCAAATAATGAGGCCTGAGTCATTACATGTTTATCTGATTCAGATATGCCATGAGCAAACAAAGTATTACATAAAATAAAAATTTGGGATATTTTAGATAGTATAGTCATATTGAAAATTAATATCTATGATGTTGAAATCCAATCATTTAAATTAAATTCATCATAAATTTTCCCAGTAAAGGAATTTTGCATATCAATTATAAGTGTTAATATAATAAGATTTAAGTTGCCATTTTTTAGAATATAATTTTGAGCATTTTCAAGATGAGTGATGCATTGAGCCCAATTAGCATCTTGATATTTAGAATTTAAGAGTTTGATTTTATCTTTTTTATTATTAAATATCAGATTTTTATTTAATGTTTCATTTTTATAAAAAATTAAATCTCTAAAAAATAGTATTCCAAATTGAAATAATCGCATTAATTTTTGTTTATCTTTTCTTTTCAAACTAGTACATAGATTAATTAATTCTTGATGTTTTGCAGGTTGATTTGAAAAGCAAGCGTTAATCAAGATAGCAATTTCATCGAAATAATTGATAGTCTCTTTGCTCATTTGATTAGCTAATGCAAGATCTCCATTAGATATGTGAGCAATTAACTGTGCCTCCTCATTGTTTATATTAGAAGATGTAAGGTAGGCTAGTATTTGATCTTTATTAATAGGTGGAAAATATATTTGTTGGCATCTAGATTTTATGGTATCTAAAAGTTTAGTATGATTAGATGTGCAAAGAATAAATAGTGTTTTTCTGGGTGGTTCTTCAAGAATTTTTAATAATGCATTAGCTGAAGTTGGGTTAGGTATACATAAGTATTCAGATTGAAAAATTAGAATGATAGTCCATCCCATATTAGCTTTACTCAAAAAGATATCATGTTTTATTTCTCTAATTGAATTAATTAATATGGTATTAGCAGCAGGATAATTAATTGAATAGTATGGTTCTCTCCCTTTTTTCTTTAATTTTTCAATATGTTCTGCAAGAGCCTTCTCACCCTTAAATGATTTAATTGTAGAGTCATCTCTAGAGGTGATACCTCCTCTAGGAAGTGGTGTAATCAGCTTAACATTTCCATGCTGGAAAGAAATAATTTTATTACAGGAAATACAACTACCACATGCATGATTATTCTTTGGAAATTCACAATTAAGCAATCCAGCTAACTCAATGGCGTGAGCTTCTTTTCCACTCCCTTTGGGGCCATGAAACAACAAAGAATGTGGTAGTAAACCTTTACTAATTGTTTGATTAATTCTAGACCAGATTTGATCATTTAATATGAAATCTGAATAGATCATTTAGATTTTAGCCAATCTTGAGGATTTAATTTATTTTGGTTTCCCCAAACTTCGAAGTGTAGAATAGAGTTTGTATTATTCGAGGTGATTGCGATTTCTCGACCTTGTTGTATATATTCATTTTCATTTACAAGCATATTAGCAACTTTAGCATAAACTGTACTATAACCACCACCATGATCTATAATAATAATGTTTCCATGGCCTCGGATATAAGTTTTAGTACTTACTACTCCATCTAAAACAGCTTTAACACTGCTATTTGCTTTACATTGGATATCAATGCCAACATTCTCCGTTATAGTCCCAATTTCAGCATTTCTATGAGTACCAAATTTAGATATTATTTTGCCTTCAACAGGCCATAATAGCTTACCTTTCATTATTGCAAAGTTTCCTGATGTTGTACGATTTTGTTGTGCCCTAATTCGTGCTAACTCTTCTTCTCTTTTCTTCATTTCAGATTTATTAGAATAAAGTTTTTTAATTAAAGCTTCCATCTCCTTGATTGTATCTTCTTTAGAGGTCAATTCTTTTTCTAATGTATTTTTTTCCTTATTTATTTGATTTAAGAGATTCTTTTTATTTCTTTTATCAGTATTTAGATTAGAATTTTCAATTTCCTTTTCAGATCTTAAGCTCTTTTTATATTTTAATTCAATTTCCAATTTGACTCTTT
>CAYFHL010000011.1:2808-22967 GCA_964342955.1 uncultured bacterium | reverse complement strand
CTGATAATGGTTACAATCTAGGTTTAACTATATCTAATACGATTAGTAGAACAATGTCTTTTAGATTAACAGCATTTAAGAATTATACAAATGGATTTAAATATAATGATTATCATAAAATAAATAATTCCAATAAAAATGATGAATTTTTAACACGTTTTAAAGTAATTTGGCAAATCAATAAAAACCTTCGCTTTAATTTAAATCAACTTTTCAGTTTGCAAAACAATGGATATGATACTTGGTCACCTAATAATAATGTAGATACAACTTATACGGACTTTTCGGGTATTGATTCACTTAGTACTAAAACTCTTAGTTTGGAAAGCATCTATACTATTAAAAATAATAAAATTTCTTCTATTTTAAGTTATTCAAATAATGACCTACAATATAATTTTGATGGTGATTGGGGTAATAATGAGTTTTGGGAACAATCTCCATATAACTGGTATGAAAATAATGAAATTTATTTTTCTGAAGATGCATGTAATGAATATTATGGTTATTATCCTTGCTATGAAGATTGGAGCTTTGAAGATAAAACAAAACGAAATCGTAAAACCTTGGCGCATGATTTAAAATTTAGCACAGAAAAAAATATTATTCTATTAATATTTGGTATCTATAATAAGAGATTAGAAGAAAATGATGTTAGAGATAGTTGGCTTTTTGGAGGGAAAGCAACAAATACTGAAACGAAATTTAATATAAATTCACATTCTATTTATGGTAATATTGCTTTTATAATTTCAGATTATATACAATTAAATCTAGGTACAAGATATAGTATCTATTCTAATGATTATCATGGCATAGGAGAAGGATACGATGAGAATTGGAATATTATTCCAATAGAATCTCTTGATACAATAATGAATAATAATTTATTTAGTTACCATTTATCAATAAAACAAAAATTTAATAATAATAAATTTCAAATAAACTCATCTATCAATAGAGGCTACAAGTTTGGTGGAATCAATCAAAATCCATATCTCCCTGATGAACAAAGAATATATTTACCGGAATTTAATCTTAATTTAACAAATAGCTTAATATACCTTTCAAAAAATTATGAAACTCAAATTGATTTATTTTATATGAAAAGATTTAACCAACAAGTTGGACTATATTACCAAGTTAATGATAATGATCCAACCAGTTTTAGTTTTTATACTGCAAATGCAGAAAAAGGATATAATGTAGGCTTAGAATCAAAAATTCAATTTAAACTAAACAAAAATATTTCAATTATATTCTCTAATGGTTTACTAAAAAATTATGTTTCATCATTTAGGGACCCTTTTAATACAGAAATTATTTATGGTGATCGCACACCAGCTCACTCCCCATTAATTAATCATTCCATAATTTTTAATTTTAATATTACAGAGAAAATCATTTTAAATCTTGAAAATACTGGGATGAATGAATTTTATATAGATGATCAATCTGATCAAAAGACAACTCCATTTAATATTTCCAATTTTAATATATCTTATAATAATAAGAATATTAACTATATCTTTTGGGGTAAAAATATTTTTGACAAAAAATATATCGTTAGAGGATATTGGTTTGATCTAGGTATAGGAAATGACGGAGAAAAATTTTATAAAATGTATGGAGATCCATCACATTATGGTTTAAGTATACGGTATAACTTTTAATTGATTTCAAATCTTCAAATTGATCAAGCATTATTAATACTATATTTTATTATAACCCTTTGCTTTGGTTTATATAAAAAATCAAACTATCAGGCCTATGATTACCTTTTTGCAGGACGGAAGCTTACTACACCTGCTCTAATTGCAACACTTGTTTCAACTTGGTATGGTGGTATTCTTGAAATAGGACGTTTTACATATGAATATGGTATTATAACATGGATAATATTTGGTTTATTTTACTATATTGCGGCAGTTTTATATGTAAAATATATAGTTTCTAAAATCATTGAACATAAAATATCTACTATACCATCATTATTCCATAATTTTCATGGTAAAATACCTGCGATTATTGCAACTTTATGTGTATTACTCCTAACAACTCCAGCTCCTTATATAAAAATTCTATCAAGTTTATTTCAATATACCTGGGCTATTCCAATCTTGTGGGCTTTAATTTTAAGTTCTTTCCTATCAATATTATATGCATTTACTGGTGGTTTCTCTTCTATAGTTCGTACTGATAAATTACAATTTGTTCTTATGTTTTCTGGATTTTTATTAATTCTTTGCTCATCATTTTATCAATATGGAGGAATTAATTTTCTAATTCATAATACTCCTGAGTATGCATTTAGAATACCTGGCAAACTAAATTGGACTTATGTTTTAGTTTGGAGTTTTATTGCTTTAATAACCTTTATTGATCCTAGCTTTTATCAAAGGACTTTTGCAGGTAATTCATTGGAATCTGTTAAAAAAGGTATTTTATTATCAATATTTTTTTGGATAATATTTGATTTTATGACAATATTTACAGGAATTTATGCATTAGCAATACTACCAATAAATTCAGTCAATCCATATTTAGATCTTTCAAAAGTTGTTCTTTCTCCAATAGGTCAAGGTTTGTTTATGGTCTCATTATTTGCTATAGTCATGTCAACTATTGATAGTTTTACTTTTATATCTGCAATTACAATTGGCAAGGATATGCCACTATTATTTGGCCATAAAAATAAGAATTTTATATATTATATAAGATTTGGATTGCTTTTTACTTCTATATCATCAATAGTTTTAGCATATAATTTTGAGCATGCAATTGAAATTTGGTATCTAGTAGGATCATTTGTAGTACCAACACTATTAATTCCAATTATTATAACATTATATAATATTAAAGTTAAATATATATCCTTTTTAATGATTTTTCCTCTAATGACATCATTCTTTTGGTATATTTTAAATCAATTTAACTTATTTGAGGACTTAATTAATCAGGATATAGCTAATTTAGATCCAATGTATCCTGGATTAATAATCAGTATTATCTTGTTTTATATTTTAAAAAAATAATTCTTTATAGTATAAACGTCTTCTATGTTCCACAAAATGTTTTATATGACTCATCAAATCCTTTTGGGATTGTTTGAAATTGATCATGTTTTATATCATAATTATAGGTGTGAGACATTAAATTCAATAATTTATCAAATTCATTTTTATTTCCATTTATGGCATTTTTTAATGCTGATTCAACTAAATGATTTCTAGGTATATAAATTGGATTATTTTCCTGCATTATTTTATAACTATAATTTTCATTTTTAATTCTTTTTTTCCATTTTTTTTTCCAATCATCAAATTCACTAGAATTCAACAAAGAATCTTTATAAGGTTTATTTAATGTTAACGCTGCAAATATATTTGTGTAATCTGATTTATAGGATTCCATTAATGTAAGTAAGTGCTTGATCAACAGCTTATCTTCATCAATGGGATTAATAATGCCTAATTTTTTATACATCATTTGGTGCCATTTATTTGAATACTCAACAGAAAAATGATTTAAAATATTTTGGGCTAATTGTATTGCCTTATCTTTATCATTTTCAATAAATGGAAGAAGAGTTCCTGCAAATACAGTTAAATTCCAATAGGCAATTTTATGTTGATTACCAAAAGCATACCTTCCACTTCTATCAATAGAGCTAAAAACAGTTTGTGGGTTATATGTATTTATAAATGCACAAGGCCCATAATCAATTGTTTCTCCTGAAATACTCATATTATCTGTATTCATTACACCGTGGATAAAACCAACTCTAATCCAATTTATAATTAGATCTATCTGTTTTTTCATAATAATTTTTAATAATTCAAGATAAGGGGATTCATGATTTAAAATTTTCGGATAATGTCTTTTTATAACATAATCAATAAATTTTTGGAAGTCTTCTTTTGAACAAAAATGTCTTCCATATTCAAAAGTTCCAACTCTAATATGACTAGATGCAATTCGAGTTAAAACACCACCATTCCTAGTTGATTCTCGGTATACTTTTTCTCCAGTATCAATCACTGCTAGACTTCTACTTGTTGGAATTTTTAAATGGTGCATTGATTCACTTATGATATACTCTCTCAGCATTGAACTCAATGTTGCTCTACCATCACCTCCCCGTGAAAAAGATGTTTTCCCAGATCCTTTTAATTGGATATCATATAGTTTAGAATTTAGATCTCTTTGTTCACCTAATAATATTGCTCTGCCATCACCAAGCATTGTAAAGTGGCCAAATTGATGCCCTGCGTAAGCTTGGGCAATAGGTTTTGAATTTTCAGGTAATTTATTACCAGAAAAATAATTAGTAATTAATGATGTATCATTATTTAAAAATTCTAGATTTAGATTTTTGGCTAGATTCTTGTTATAATAAATGATTTTTGGATTTTGAACGAATCTTGGCTTTATTTTTTCATAGAAGCAGTCAGGTAAATTTAAATAGGTATTTTCAAGACTCCATTTTTTATTATTATTTTTCACTAATCTTTAAAAATTATTTTATGTATTTATTTTTAATAAGCAGTCTTGCTTCTTTTACTTCGGGATAATAATCATCTATTTCTAATACTTTTTTATACGCTTTAATAGCTTCATTCCTATCACCTATCAAATCATAACTTTTACCTTTAATCAAAAATGCAAATCCTTTTAACCAATTAAATTCCATATGATAGTTATTAATGATCCAATTCGTTTGTTTGATTGCTTCTTCATATCTATTTTTATTAAACATTATAATAGATCTTATGTAAGCTAACTTTAGTTGGCTTTCATTCTTTTGTAAAAATGGTCCATTCTGTGAAAAATTAACTAATGTGGGCATCATTTTTTCTAACTCATCTATATAATTTAACTTTACTAAAGCTTCTGCTTTAAGAAATGAAAAAAAGGGATGCCTCGGATATTTTTTAACTAATGGATTAATTACTTTTAACGCCTTATCATAGTCACGCAATATATGTAAATAAATATAAGTAATTACATTAGATGCTTCAACCCAGCTATAGTAAGAATCTGTTATAGCAAGATTTAGATGTTCTAGTGCCATTTCACAATTTGAATCAATATCTAATAATGCAGCTACCCATTGAACAGGTTTTGGAGCCATACATGCTATATATTCCATTATACCAATAGGCATATATACATCGTACAGCTCTTCATCTAAACTCTTCGCATATTTAATAAGTTTTAAACCTTGATAGCCATAATATATTGTATCAAACCAATCATTTTTAGCTAATGAAACTCTTGATCTTATTCCATATGTACATCCTAAATAGAGATAATATTCTGCATTATTAGGATAAGAATCAATTAAATTATTATATATTGGTATTATTGAATCTACTTCTATAAATATCTTTTGATAAGAGGCCATATACCCTTCATTTACTTGAGTATTCAACCACTTAGCAACTATAGTTAAAAATGGTATCAAAGGATGAGTGGCATCTAAACTCCTTGCCGAATCAAGCAAACTAATAGAGGTTTCAAATTCATAATTATAAATAGCATCAATTGCATTTTCTACTTTTATCTGAACACTTGATTCTTCCCAACTCTTTAATTTTTGATCTGACTTTGAAAAAGATATTATCATAAATAAAATGATTAATCGTTTAATTATTATCATCTATGATATATTTTTTAACATTATTTCACCTATTTTATTTATTAACATATTTTTTTCAGACTTACGCAATTCTAATAATTTTTTTGATCCATTATCTGTCTCTTGAGACCATTCTTTAAAAAAATCATTACTTTTAATTTCCTCTAATATAATTTTCATTTCATTCTTAGTCTTTTGATTAATAATACGATCACCTCTTGTAATTCCGCCATACTCTGCAGTATCACTAATTGATCTATTCATATATTCAAATCCTTTTGAATGAAATAAATTAACAATAGTTTTAATTTCATAATAACAGACTAACCAAGCAACTGCTGGTGAATATCCATCATTAATCAAAGTCATAAATGCAGCTTGAATAAGTTTTGGTATTCCACCAGTAAGCAGTACTTGTTCACCAAATAAATCTGTTTCAGTCTCTTCTTTAAATGTTGTTTCAAATAATCCAACTCTAGTCAATCCTATTGCTTTACTATAGGATAAAGCAATTTCGTGGGCTTCTTTAGAATAGTCTTGATAAATAGAAAATAAACCTGGTATACCATATCCTTTAATATATTGTTTTCGTAATTCAGCACCTGGTCCACTTGGAGCAACGAGAATAATATCAACAAAAGTCGGCGGTTTTATTATTTTATAATGAATATTATATCCATGAGCAAATATGATTGATTGGCCCTTTTTTAAATATGGTGAAATCTCATTTTCAAAGACTCGATTAATATTTTGATCTGGTATGAGGATTGAAATAACTTCGAATTCTTTTACTAATTCTTTAATTGGCATAGAAGACAAATTTTCTTGATTTACCAAATCTTTTGATTTACTTTTATTTTGCAATCCTATGCAAACATCTATACCACTATCATATAAATTTAATGCTTGGGCCCTACCCTGATTTCCGTAACCTATAATACCAACTTTTTTAGTTAAAATATCTTTTACATTTTGATCATTGTATATTTTGGGCAGCTTCATTTTATTTTTGCATATCAAAACGTAATTTAGGTTTAATAAGCATAATTAATATAGGTAATAAGATTAAGGAACCACTAACGGCAACAATAATGATAATAGTTGCTAATAAACCAAATTCATGATTGGGAACAAAATCTGAGAAATAAAGAACAAAGAAACCTAGTGCTAAAATTAATCCAGTATTTATTATTGCCTTACCCGTTGATCTCAAGGTTCTTGAAATCGATTCATTATAGCTATGACATAGTTTATATTCCTGTCTAAAACGAGCTAGAAAATGAATTGTATTATCTACTGCGATTCCTAATGCAATCGAAAATGTCATAGCTGTCGTTGGCCGTAATTTAATTCCCAAAATCCCCATTAATCCGCCTGCAAACATTAGCGGAATTATATTAGGCAATATTGAAATTAATGATAATCTAAATGACCTAAATAAAATAACTATTGAAATAAAAATAATTGTAAAAGCAATAAAAAAACTTGTGAACAAATTTTTTACCAAATAATGATTAGTAGATAAAGAGAGAATTGTACTGCCAGTAACTATTACTTCAATATTATCATCAAATGTTTTTTTACCAATTGATGAAATGATCTTTTTTATTTCTAGATATCGCTGATAAGTAATATCCGATATCCTACATGATATTCGAGCTTTAGAATAATTTTGATTAACTGAATTGAATTCTTCACCTAGTAAGTCTTCATAGGTAAATATTAATGATAGTGCATCTTTATATGTTTTCGGTACTTCTCTAGTACTTGTTCCTATTTCTTCATTTATTAACATTAAATAATCTGCAGGAGTAATGGCTGTATTTATTTCTGATATTGTTAAAATTTTATCTTTAAAAATGTTAATTTTATTTAAAACATCTGAATTCAGTATTTTATTTTCATCTTTAGCATCAATTATAATTTCAAGAGGCAATATCCCCCCTATTTTATTCTCTACAAATTTCATATTATCATAAATTGGATTTCCAGGCTTAACATCTTCAATTAAATACGCATTATAATCAATTTTTAACAAACCATATATTGCTACAATGCAAACTATGCCAGAAAAAAATAAAATTGTTTGAGGGTATTTTTTATTACACTTAAATATTTGTGTTGATAAACTAAAATTTTTATTTTTTATTAGTCTATTAATATGTTTTTTTTCTGGAATTTTTATAAAATTAAGACTTATGGACAGAATAGCTATTGTAAGAATAAACATCAGCAATACACCAAGTCCAACAATAAATCCAAATTCCTGAATAATTCTAATATTTGTAAAGGAAAGTGAAAAGAAACCTACCGATGTTGTAAAACTTGTAAGGAATAGTGCCCCGCCAATCTTTTCTATTACATTTTCTAACGCTTCTGTTTTATCCAAACCTAAACTTAACTCTTCATGGTACCTAGCTAAAAAATGAATGGCATTTGATACACCAATAATTACAAGTAAATTAAAAGTTAGGTATGAAACTATATTTATTGATATATCGAGGTATGCCATAATACCAGCTATCCAAATTAGATTAGCAGAAATTGCTAATATCGGAATCAAAATACATTTTATTTGTCTAAATATCAAAAATAAAATTATTATAGATACAATAAATGCAATTGGCAAAAATATAGCCCTTTCTTGATTCATCAACTCAATAAAGCGTGTTCTTAATACAGGAATTCCTGTTTCATACCATTCCCAATCTGTTATCTCAATTATATTTTTTATACTGAGCAATAAATTAGTACGCTCTAGTTGGTTATCAATATCATCATTAATATCTATAATAATTGCTGCAATTTTCTTATCTTCTGATATAATCAAATTCGGATATATTGGATGATTTAATAATAAATCAATCTGTTGCCTCCATTCATTATTCGATAAATAATCATCAAAGTATTCAATAGTCCCCAAACTAATAATTTCTTCAACACCTTCAATTTCTAATGCTTCAGACAAACTTTTAATTATATTAATATTTTTTCTTGAAAGTGGATTATCACATTTATATGCAAGAATAATTTTATCATCAGACCTATTAAATTCAGAAACGAATGCTTGATATTTTTCTCTTTCCAAGCTCTCTTCAGGAAACATCTGTTCCATTGAAAAATCAACAGATAATGGAGTTTTTGAATAAAATGCTTTATGAAAAAATAAACCAGTAATTAATAAAATGATTATTAATAAATGGAAAGGATATCTTAATATTTTTTTACTAAATTTTTTAATTATCATAATATGCTAAAACAAGAGAATTTCACACCACTAAACTTACATCACTTTTAATGTTTAATTAAAAAAAAGCCCTAATAAATAGGGCTTTTTTATTATGATATAGGTATATTGAGAACCTTGGGCTTATCAGGAATAGTTTTGTTAATTAACAAACTTAATACACCATTTTTTAATTTAGCCACAATATCGTTTTTTAAAACTTCTTGATTAAGCTTAAATCTGCGATTAAATGCAATCTCATTAGAATCATTTATATCTTTTTCTTTGATCTTAGCTAAATCTTTGCGCTGACCAGATATAGTTAAGATATTTTTAGATATTTCTATCTTAATATCTTTTTTATCAATACCTGGAACATCCAAGAATATTTTATATTGCTTATCTGTTTCATTTACCAATGTATTATCATGAAAATAATTACTACCATTAAATATTCTATTTTCATAATTATTGTCTCTAAAAGTAAAAAAACGATCTATTTCATTTAATATACTTAAGCTTGGCGCAGCTGAAGAGCCCCATTTTATTAATTTCATTATATTCTCCTTTTTTTAATTAAAATTAACAACTTTTAAATTGCAATTTCAGTGCCAATGAGAATTATAATTAAAAATATGACACAATAATACAATAAAGCGCCATATTGGCAGCTCTATGTGCCATCTTGTCTTTTTCGATAAAATATGATAGTGTGCCCAATTATAGAAATCAAGGTTGCGCCAATTTTTTTTGCAATTGACTCTGATATTATTTTTTTATCTTTTTTATACTCTATGAATTTAACTTTAATTAGCTCTTGAGCTTTTAAAGCCATGTCAATATTTTTTATTGCACCCTGGTTAATTCCATTTTTCCCAATAATAACTACTGGATTTAGATTGTGAGCCCTTGCTCTTAGTATGCTTCTCTCTTTTGAATTCATTTAATTTTCTCTAAATAAAAATCTAATAAATATTTAATCCTCATATGAGTGTTATCAAGTACCTCTGATAAATTACTTATATCGAACCATCTACACTCAGTAATTGATTCTTTTTCATCAGGTATAAGTTTATGCTCCATGCCGCCTTGATACCCTACCTCATACCAAAAGGTTTTTTTTAAATACTTTTCACCTTTTATAATTTTAAAATAAGATGTTGATGGCAATTTACCAATAATTTTTAAACTTTCAATCGGCAAGCTTGTTTCTTCATAAATTTCCAATAAAGCTGCGTCACTTTTTTTCTGATTTAATTTTATTTTTCCTTTTGGAAAGTCCCACTTATCTCTTTTTAATATAAATAAAATATTATTTTTTTTTCTAACAATACCACCTGAAGTATATATATTGTTATTCATAGTTCGATTTTATTTTATATAGTAAACTATATTGTTCTTCTGTGAGATCCTTAAATTCTACACCCTCAATTTCTATGACATTAGACATCTGCTCCAATGTCCAGTGTTTTTCTTTAAGTAGTTTCTTATTGGGATAAGGCAATGAATAAAGCACATATCTCATGGCATTTAATCTTGCAATCAATTTGTCGTTCGAATTAATAACTATCCATGGGCAGTAAGTGCTTGATGTTTTATAAAACATCTGTTCTTTAAATCTTGTAAACAAATTCCAATGATTTTGTGCAATAATATCATTATCTGAAAGCTTCCAATATTTTAATTCACTATTTTTCCTTAATTCAAAACGGATTTGTTGAATACTCTTTGATACTGATAGATAAATTTTTATTAGTTGAATATCCTTTTGATTAATTATTTTTTTTTCCCAATTATTAACTTTATTCATAAAGTATTTATATTGTTGCTTATTACAGTATCCCATAGTCGCTTGGATTAGTGCTCTCGAATACCAAGATCTATCAAAAAAAACAATTTCACCCTCTTTTGGCATCATTTTTTCAAAGGTTTTAAACCAATTCTTCATTTGTTTTTTTGTAGGAACACCTATCTCCCTGACTTTAATTTTTTTAGGGATCAAGTATTCAATGAATCTCTTAATAGTAGCACCCTTTCCTGCTGCATCCCTACCTTCAAAAACAATTGCAATTTTTTTGTTATTATAGATTACCCATTCTTGTAATTTTAATAATTCTACTTGGAGTCGTCTTTTCTCTTTTCTATATTGTTTTGTCGTAACTTGCTTAGTAGATACTAAGTTAATTATTTTGGGTGATATAATTTTCACAATTCACTTTTATTTAAATGGAAATTAAAACAACTTAATTGTAGTTTTACTTTAAAATATCTATTAGGAAATATTATGAATAAAAAACAATCAGTTGGTGTAAATGATTTTTTAAAAAGACAAAAAAATAATTCTGGGAAAACATTTACAAAAAATTTAAGTTTTAGAAAAATTGCTTTATATGCTGAAAATGAACTCAATAATGGAAATTATGAAGATGGATATCGTGATGGAGTAGTCTTAATTTCTGTAAAAAAACAATTAATAAAACATTTTATTTGTCCTTTCATTAAAATTAATGAGAGCACTCAACTTGAAGCACAATATATTAAACGTAGAAATGATGAAGAGCCGTATATCAAAATATTAGCACTAAACGGAACTCCCTTAAAAACAAAATCAGTAGAACTCATATTATATAGACGAGATGTACTAAAAGAAACTAATGAGGAAACAACAGACTCCGATTGGGAACTTATCTCTTTTCATGCAATACCTCAAGGTGTTAAAAAAATGCCCATGGGACCAATAACAATGATGAGAAACCAACTACAACTTAAGGGAGGAACAAAAGCAAAATATTCATCTGAAGATTGGGCAAACTCAACTTATTTTTGGCAAAATTATGCTATATTAAAACCGACTTAGTTATTATTTAAAACAACATTCCATCGTTCAATTAATTTATCGATAATTTTATCTGAAGGCAACTCATCTGATATGTCAATCTTTTGTATTTTATCATTTTGGATAATATTATTTACAACTATTTGACTTTCATTATCTAATATCATCCCAAATACTGAGTGCATATTATCAAGCCAAGGAGTTTCTACATGTGTGATAAAAAATTGACTACCATTTGTATTAGGACCTGCATTTGCCATTGAAAGTATGCCTGGTTTATCATGCTTTAAATCAGGATGAAATTCATCATCAAATTTATAGCCTGGTCCTCCTGTACCTGTGCCTAAAGGACATCCCCCTTGAATCATAAAATTATCTATTACCCTATGAAAGCATAGATCATTATAAAACCCTCTATTTGATAGATTTACAAAATTAGAAACAGTCACAGGAGCCATATCATAAAACAATAATAGTTTAATAACTCCTTTGCTTGTTTTTATATTTGCTTTCATTATTATTTCTCCTTATATAATAAGTTTACTTTTCCTGGATTTGATATAAAAAATTCTTCCTCAGAAATATTCATTATTTTTTTAGCTTCATCTAATAATACTGGAGGTTCATCAAGTGATTCAGTAGTTAAAATAAAAGTACCCCAATGAATACCAAAACTTATTTCAGATTTGATTTCATTATGTATTAGAGCTGCCTCATAAGGATTAATATGGGCATTCTTCATAAACCATCTAGGCTCATACGCCCCTATTGGGATAGCAGACAAATTTATTGGGCCAAATTTTTTTCCAATTTGACTAAATTGGACAGTATTATATCCCGTATCACCTGCAAACCAAAATTTAAAACCATCAATTTCAATCAACCAAGATGCCCACAGTGTTTCCATACTATCAAATAATGACCTTTTGGACCAATGTTGAGATGGCAAACAAACTATTTTAGAACCATCAATATAATCTTCATCCCACCAATCATACTCTCTTACATTCTTTATACCACTCTTTATAAACCATTTTTTGATTCCAAGCGGTACAATCCATAATGGCTCATCACCTAATTCTACAACAGAATTGTAATCAAGATGATCATAATGATTATGACTTATAAAAATAAAATCTATTGGAGGTAAATTTGATATGCTTAACGCAGGCTGTGTATATCGCTTTGGCCCCATAAATTGCGTTGGTGAGCATCTCTGTGAAAATACTGGATCTGTTAATATTAATTTTCCCCCTATATTTAATAATAATGTTGAATGACCTATCCATATAAAAAAGTTCTTCTTTTGAGCTATTAATTCTTGGATATAACCAATATCTATATTCTCTAATTTACTATACTTATTATTTACTTTAGGACGAGGCTCACTAAACATTTTTAATAAATCTAATAATGATTTCTTCCCCGTAGACTTCATATATGGATTTATAAAACCAGCTTGAGTATGATGAGATTTAGCAGGGTCAAAATAAATATTATTTATTCTAGAGCAAGACATAATAAAAGTAAATAGTACAAGTGAATAAATAAACTTACTCATTAAATTTATTTATATATTAATTGAGATTCTTTTATTTTATTTGGTCCTATATGATAAGTTTGATTTAATATATTTTTTGCATTTTCTATCTTATCCTTATTTGAACAAAATATCTCAACCAACTTATCTTTTTTTAATACAAAATCTCCCTTTTTTTTCAAAAATTTCATTCCCGCTGAATTATCTAGTTTATCATTTTTTTCAAATCGACCAGCTCCCAAATGAATCAATCCTAAACCAATTTTTTCTGTATCAATTTTATTAATATAGCCCTTAGATTTAGCAAAGATATATGTTTTAAATTTTGGTTTATTAATTTTCTGATCCTTTAATTTTTTAATCTTTACTCCATGAGCTTCTAACATTCTATAAAATATATCTAGAGCTTTTCCATTTTTTAGCATGCTTAATATTAGTGATTTAGGTTTTTTTATTTTAGCAAGTTTAAGAGCATTCTCTCCTAGATGTAAAACAACCTTTAATAAATCATCTGAACCTACTCCTTTTAGGCATTGTATAGATTCTTCAATTTCACACCATAAACCAGCACTATATCCTAATGGCTGATTCATATCAGTTATACAAGTATATAACTGAATCCCATGTAATTCTCCTACTTCTTGAATTATTTTTGCTATTTTTTTCCCTTCATTCAAGGTTTTCATAAATGCACCATTTCCAATTTTAACATCTAAAACCAAACCATCAATACCCTCTGCAATTTTCTTACTTAAAATACTACCACATATTAGCGGATATGATGAAATAGTAGATGTAACATCCCTTAAAGAATAGATTTTTTTATCAGCTGGGCATATTTCTTCAGTTTGACCCATTATTGAAATACCAACATCTTCAACTATTTTTTTAAAATCATTGATTTCTAAATTAGTTTTATAATCTGGAATTGATTCTAGCTTATCTATTGTCCCTCCAGTATAACTAAGTCCTCTGCCTGCCAACATTGGTACAAAGCATCCACAAGCAGCTAATATAGGGCCTAAAATAAATGAAACTTTATCTCCAACACCTCCCGTACTATGCTTATCTATTACAAATCCAGGAAGGTGTGACATATTTAATTGTTTACCTGACTTAATTAATACTTCAGTATAATCTTCAACTTCATTTCTACACATACCCTGAAAATATACAGCCATTAGCCAAGCAGACATTTGATAATCAGGGATTTGATCATTAGTATATTGATTTATTAGATCAGAAATTTCTTTTTTACTATTTTGATATCCTAACTGCTTATTTTGAATAATTTTATATATTGAAGATGTCATTAAAAATAAATTTATTTTGATTTTAATTTATTAAAGCTAATAAATTTTTGTTCTACAGATTGCCACCAACATAATAATAATCCAAAAATTGCAAGGACAAAATTTGGCAACCACATTGATATTGCAGGCACTAAATATCCTCTATCCGCAAGTTCTTCACCTGCAATAAGAAATCCCCAATAAAAAATAAAAAAACCTAAGCTTAATGCAGCACTAATTGAAAACCCTCCACCCCTAGCCATAATTCCTAAAGGTACACCAATCAAAATAAAGACAATACTTGCAAAAGGTATTGAAAACTTTTTATGTATTTCAACAAGATATTTATTAATTGAGTTGGTATATGAATTAATAAGAGATAAATCACTATTAATACCCCTTTTTATATTTTTAATTCTCCTTTTTATTCGACCAAAATTCACATTTTCCTTAACACTTAATGAATCTTGTAATTTTAGCTCATACTGATCAAGTTTTAAATTTATTAATTCTGAAGTATCAAATTTATCTATCTTTATATTAAATTCATTTTCTATTCTGGAATTCATACGAGATTTTGTACGTTCAATTTTTTCTTTAAATGAATTAATTTTATTTGTCATCATAGTATAAGTCATTTCTCTATCTCCCCTAATTTTACTACGGCCTCTTTTAAAATTTAAATTATCTACAGGAATCAATATCTGATATTTATCATAATAAATTTCTCTGTATTCATCATTTATAGAAGATAACTCATGAATGACACCCTCATTTAAAAATAATATAATTCCTTCATCGACTGTCTTAATAGTACCTTCTTTAGCAGTTATTGTTCTATTAATATTATTATTTTTTGTACTAAAAATAGTTATATCTAAAAACTTTTCTTCCTCTTTACCCTCTATAAGAAAATTATAATCAGGAATAGCATCGATAAAGTACCCAATATTAAAATCTAAATCAGGTCTCTTTTTACTAATGTCTGCCGATAGCATCCTAGCTCTATGATTCATATCTGGAAGAATAAAATTATTAAAATAAATCATAAATATAGTTATAACCGTTCCAAATAGTAATGATGGCATTAACAATTTATAGAATCCTATTCCTGTTGATCTTATGGCTAAAATTTCATTGTCTGAGGACATCCGTCCAAATGCCATTAAAGTTGATAATAAAATTGACATTGGCACTGCCAAGGCTAATATCCAAGCTAAATTTAAAAAAATAAATTCCATCAATAGCGCTATTTCAAGACCTTTACCTAAGAACCGATCAATAGTCTTTAATAAAAAATTAGCTAATAAAACACTTAACAAAACTACCAATGAAATGATAAAGGGATATAAATGTTCTTTTAATATATATTTATATAAAATTTTCATACTTTGTATTTTCTCAATAAATTTTTAAATGAGCTTTTCCAATATACGTATAGATAACTTCGGATTCAGTAATTTAACTTTTTTATAGTATTCTTTAGCAGCATCTAAATCTTTTAACTTCAATTTAAGTAGTGCTAATTCTATTAATCCATCAATAAAATTAGAATTAATGTCTAAAGCTATTAAAATATGTTGCTCTGCATCAATATAATCAAAAGTACTTATTAAAACTTGGCCCAAATAATAATGTATTTTATAATCTTTATAGTTTAAGTCTAGCGCTTTAAGCAAGAGAGTTCTTGCTTTATCAAAATTCTTTTTTTTGAAGTATTCAAAACCTAAATTTCTAAAACCATTAGAAAAATATGGATCTAATTCAATACACTTTTCTAAACATATTATTGCATCCTTTGACATCTTATTCTGATCATATAGTTTGGAAAGATAATAATTATATTTTGCACATTGTTTTTTTTCTTCTTGAGCTAAATAAAATTGATGTTTTGCATTCTGAAATTGAGATTTTTTTAAAAGTTGATTACCGTAAACTTCAATCTTATCAATTTTTTTAATTGATGTTTTTATTGCATAATTAAAATGTTTTTTAGAAACATCAAATTTTTTTTCTAATTGAAAAATAAGTGCTAATTCAAAATGTGACTCAGAATAATTAGGATCAATCTCTAAAGACTTCAGAAAATGTGTTTTTAAATCAATCGACAAACCAATCTAATTTTTTATATAGTAATATTTCATTAAGACTTTTTAGCTACCTAAGCAGAACCCATTTCTTTTAATAACATTGCTAAATGAAAATGAGCTTTAGAATAATCATTTATGATTGATATTGACTTTTCAAAATGTTGTTTTGATTCTTCATATTTTTTTTGAACTTTATAAACTAGTGCCAAATTATAATGAGCTTTTGCATACTTTTTATTTATTTTTATTGCTTTTTTATAGTGAATTACTGCATCATCATATTCAGGTTTTTTTATAAGTGTACCATCTTTATCATTTTTCAATCCACCAGCTAACAGCTTACCTAAATAATAATGAGCTTCTGAGAATTTTTCATCTATATCTATAGCTGTTAAATAATTTTTTTTCGCTTTCTCATAATCTTCAGGATCGATTAACAGTTTTGCAAGATGATAATACCCAAGAGTATGGTTCTGATCTATATCTGTTGCTTTTTCTAAATTATTTTTTGCTTCTTCAAAATCTTTTAAATCAGCTAACAATAAGCCATAATGATAATGTGCATCAGCAAAGTGTTGATCTAAATCGATTGCCTTTATAAAATGTTCTTGTGATGCTTTATGATCTTTCATATCCTTAAGCAATAGAGCATAATTAAAATGCGCAACCGCAAAATCATCTTTTAATTCAATAGTCTTTAAAAAATGTTTTTTTGATTTTTCATTATCTTTTTTATCTTTTAGAATCAAGGCTAATTCATAATGTGCATCTGCAAATTCTGGATGAATTTCTATTGCCTTTTCTAAATGTTCCTGTGCATTAGTCATAATTGTTCCTCGTAATTATTATTATTTTGTAGTAGCTACCCAAACACCATCCCAATCTTTTGGATCTCTCTTCTTTAATACTTCACAACGTTCAGTATACATCTTTGAACATATATCATCTGGATTGCCTTTTTGAGCTTTTTTAAATTGAGCTATTGCTTTATCCCAATTACCTTCATTATAATATTCAATACCATTATTAAACATCTCTAATACTTCAATCATATTAGGGAAAGATTCTTTGCTATGAAAATCAAGGACTTCATATACTCTTACAGGTTCAGTCTTACCTTTAACTATAATATTATCTACTTGTCTTGTTCTATATGTAGCCTTTAGCGCTCTAAATGTAAATTCACTCATTAATATTTTTGCACCATATTTTTTACATGAACTCTCAACCCTAGCTGCTAAATTAACACCATCCCCAATCACTGTATAATCCATACGTTTTGGAGAACCAATATTACCCGAAACTATTTCGTCGGTATTAAGCCCCATTCCATGATCAACAGGTGGCAAACCCATTGATTTTCTTTTGTCATTAAATTCATTTAAACCATGCATCATATCAATAGCAGCTCTTAAACCTCTATCTGGATCATCATCATGAGCGACAGGTGTACCAAATATTGCCATTATAGCATCTCCGATAAATTTGTCTAACATTCCGCCTTCTTTCTGAATGCAATCTACCATTACACTAAAGTAATCATTTAGAAATCCTACTGTACCTTGAGCCCCAAGACTCTCAGTTAGAGTAGTAAAACTCCTTATATCAGAGAATAATACAGTCCCTATACTCTCTTTACCACCCATAACATTATCTCCTTCTCCAGCCTCGAGCAATTGATCTGCAAGATCAGCATCCATGTACCTAGACATTGTTGATTTCATTCGCTTTTCATTGCTTATATCTTCTATCATAATAAGAATACCTAAAGACTCTTTTTCACCACCAGTTAATGGCATAATTGTTAAATTGCAGGAAATTTTTTCTCCAGAAAATTCCAGTTCTGCATCTGCAATAAAATCAATATCTTCTACTTCTTTTATTTTTTCCATTATCCATTTATTTTTGCCTTTAAATATTTTTTTAAACTCTTGTTTAATCACTTGATCTTCTGAATCCATTTTTAATATTTTTATACCGGCAGGATTACATTTTTCAATTATTCCCTCTCCATCAATAGTAATAACACCATTTGACATACTATTTAACATACTTTCATTATAATTCATGAGGCTTTGTATATTATCAAACAAGGATGCATTTTCAATTCCAATTGAAATTTGTGAAGTAAAAGCTGTTAATCTAGAAACATCTTCATCAGTAAATCCTCCTCCTTGTTTATTCAAAACTTGGCTTACACCTATAATTTTTCCATCCTTATTTGTTACAGGCGCACATAACATAGATCGTGTAAAAAAACCAGTTGACTTATCTACTCCTGGATTAAATCTTAAATCTGCATATGCATGAGGGATGTTAACTGTTTCACCACTGGTAAATACATGACCGGCTATTCCCATATGATTTGGAAATCTGATTTCTTGTGAAAGACCTTCACCTACCATTGTAAATAATTCATTTGTCTTTTCATCATTAATAAATAATGAAGAGCGTTCAGCTTCTAACATAGTTGTTATAGTTGCTATAATTTTTGAAAGTAATGATGTTAACTCTAACTCAGATGAAATTTCACTAACAAGATCCATAAATTCTAATTCTTTCTTACGTGCCTCTTCCATTTGTTCAAGAGCAACATGTGATTGAATTGCAATAGCTGCTTGCTTGGTCATTGCTTCTACTAATTCAAGATCATCCTCAGAAAATTGCCCATCTAATTTGTTCAATAATTGAGAAACACCTATTACTTTTCCAGATACAGTGCTTAAAGGCATGCATAAAATACTTTTAGTACGAAATCCTGTTCTGATATCTACATTCTTATTAAAACGATCATCTTTATAAGCATCATGAACAATGGCGCCTTTTTTATTTGTATATGACCACCCCGCAACTCCTTTTGAATTCATAAATCTTATTTCACGCATAAAATTACCTTGAGCAACTCGTGAATATAGCTCTTCAGATTTAGCATCATTTAAAAATATAGTACCTCTTTCACATTTAATAATTGATGTTGTTATACCTACAAGTGATTCTAATGCCTCATCTAGTGAATTTGTTATTGCTAAATCATTATTTACCTTTAATAATAAATCTGAAAACTTATCATTAATTATAGTTTTAGTTTTTGTCGCCATTTTTATCCTCTAACTTTTCTCTTAATATGTTTATAATATTTTCTAGTTCCTTTAATTCACTACGTTTATTTTTTTCAACGATTTGAAGCTCTTCTAAACGTTGAGCCTCTTTTCTTTCAACTTTTTCACGTAATGAATTAACTGTACCCTTTAATTGCTTATTAACATCATTGGTAATTGAAACCGACTTCTGAATACGTTCCTCAATATCTATCTGAGTCTTCTCAAGTGTATCACGAAGATTGTTTACCGTATCCTTCAACTGAACATTCTCATCATTCACCTGTGCTACGGCCTTTTGAACTTCTTCCTCACGACCAATCTGAGTCTTCTCCAACTCATCTCTCAGAGAATTAACCGTACCCTTTAGCTGTTTATTCTCATCATTGGTAATTGAAACCGACTTCTGAATACGTTCCTCAATATCTATCTGAGT
>CAYFHL010000011.1:0-2708 GCA_964342955.1 uncultured bacterium | reverse complement strand
CGACCAATCTGAGTCTTCTCCAACTCATCTCTCAGAGAATTAACCGTACCCTTTAACTGCTTTTTTTCATCATTAATTTTTGAAACAGCGCGTTGAATTTCTTCTTCGTTATTTATCTCTGATGATTCTAATTTATTTCTTAATTTATTTACAACTTTTTGTAAATCAGTAATTTCAGTTCTTGATCCAGCAATTGTCTTTTGAATTTCTTCTTGCTGTTTTATTTTTTGTTCTTCTAATTTATCTCTTAATGATGAAATTGTAATTTTTAAATATTTATTTTCATCTTCAAAATTAAATGGTTGGTTCATATCTGTTGGTGATGAATTCATCTAAGGTTTTTTTCCCTCCAATTAATATACCATTTAGATAAATCATCACTAGATTCGATATAATCTTTATTAATATCTGTATCAATAAAATCATTTTCTTTTACTTTATTTTGTTCAGATTTTGTTTTAATTGATTTTTTATTATTTATATCCTTCAACTTACGAATTAAATATTCTTGAAATTTTAAAGATGCAATAAACTTAATTAATTCAATTAATTGCGGTTCTTTTTTTATTTTTTCCCATGAAATATTTTCTTTTATTATAGTACTAGTATCAAAATTTATCTTAGATTTTATTTTAGGTATCAATCTTAATATATTTGAAATTGTTCCTACTTGAACTTCTCTCTGCTTACCATTCCAATATATACGTGCTTTAACATAATTATTATTACCTAATTTTTTATATAGTAGAGCAATCTTATTCTGAGGAAGATTAGTTATTTTATTAATTGATTCTTTTATATACTTTATTTCATTTTTTAAATTGCTTATCTCATCTAAATTGCTCTGAATTAATTCATATTTTCTAGTAAGCTTATCTTTGTATCTAGCCTCTTTCTTCTTTAGGGAAAAATATAATTTCTCTAGCTCTCTATAAGAAAGATTTAATTTACCATTAATAAGCTGATTATTATCTATTATATTTTTAAATAATTTAGAATCCAAAGCTAGTAAATGCAATTTTTATTGATTTTTGAATATATACCCAATTTTGGGTGCCGCACACGATAGGTTAACTTATAAATTAAAAACGACTTACAACAATATTTTTATTTATCCCTATATATAAATGATTATATTATATGGGATATATTATCTAGCTATAGTAGCTTCAATTCCTATATAAGGATATTGATATTTATTAGAATCATTAAATAGCATTGTGTGCTTGAAATTTAAATTAAATTTTATCATTTTAAGTGTATAAACTGGGTATTTTATCTCTGTTTGAAAAATGTAATCTTTTATTGATTCTTCTATATCTAATATATTTACATTAAAACCTGAATTAAACTTTAATAATAGAGATTTATAAATATTAGTATATGTCCCCATTAAAAAATATGTTGAAAATTCATCATAAATAGCATCATCAGTTTTTAAGAACCTATGAACTATTTTTGAATCAAATTTAATTATCTTATCTAAAACAGAAATACTAGCAGGGTAATTATATCCTAATCCAAAATTAAAATCAATATTTCCATTAATTATAGAATTATTCGATACCAAACCTGTATTAAAATTAAAATTGAAGCTGTTTAATAAACCGCTTGTATCAATATCATTTTCCAATGTTACATCTTTAAGTTTTATAATTTCTAATTTTGCTAGATTTAATTCTTCAGATAAAATAATATTTTTATAAGTTAATGAATCAATATTTATTTGAGTTTGACTAAGTTGTTCTTTTAATTGAATGGCGAGAGATTTAGCACTATTACTTTGATCAATTAATTCCTTCATTTCTTGATTTTCATTTACTAATCTATCAATCTCACTTTTAGCATCAAAAACAATACCCTCAAGTTCATCTGTAAGTTGTTTAGCTTCAGCCTTACGAATTTCAAGTGCATCCAGCTGTTCTTTTTCTTCTGCCAAACGTTTAGCTCTCATTCTCTCTATAGCCCACTTTTCTGCTTCAATTTCTGCTTCTAAAATAGCCTGTTTTAAGCTTGAAGTTAATCGCTCTGCTTCTCTTTTTTCAATTTCCCAGTTTTCCAATTGTTGTTTTTCTTCTGCTAAACGTTTAGATTTCGTTTTAGCTCTCACTAAACGGTCTACTTCTGATTGTGCTTCTTGTATAGCAACTTCAAATGAATATAATGCATCATTAGCCTGAATTATATATTCTTTATTCATTACATCATTTATAATTTTATTGTTTTTTATTTCTCTTATCCAATATTCATTATATTTTATTAAGTATTGCTGAAAACCCCAAAATCCTAAATCATCATATTCACCTCGCATTACAACATCTGTTAAATCATTTTTTTCTGAAAACTCTTTTAAAGAATTAAATGTTGCGCGCCCCATAACTCCATCTAATTCTTCACCTTGGAATCCTAATAATAATTGAAGTTCATTCTTCCAAGGCTCTATGTTTTCTGATTGGGAAAAAATAATTGTAGGTAAAAATAGTAATGTATAAATTGTGAATATTAAGCTGGGTAGATTTCTATTCATTTTATTAATCAAACTAATAAGTTATATTAATAATCATATCTAAAGTTACAATTAGAATCCATGTTATTCAACTCAAAATATATTCTATTTTATTAATAGCAATTTTTTTACATATTGTGAATTAATTAGATCAACATCAGATATAACTAACATTTTCAATAAATAAACTCCACTTGAAAAA